>NZ_LSIX01000595.1:0-4172 GCF_001556475.1 Methylobacterium sp. CCH5-D2
GGGGAGGCCCGCCGCAGGGGTGTCAGGGGGCATGTCCGGGTGTCCTGTCAGGGGTGTCAGGGGTGTCAGGTCAGGTTTCCGACAGCCTCACTGGCGAAATCTCGGGGTCTACCGCCCGCAGAGGGGGGCGCCTGGACAGGGACCCGAAGGCCAAGCCTAGAGGAGGTGGGTGCGGCGCGCCGCCTTGGTTCGGTTGTCCACCGCCCACGCGGGCCTTAGGTTCGGGAGCGCCCAGGCCGCGCGCAACTCATCCGGGTCGGCGAGATCAAAGCCAGCCAGGGGCAGGATGTGATCGATGTGGATCTCGCCAGCACAGAAGCGGGCCCAGTCCATGCCGTCACGAAACTGCCGATCCAGGTGGCGGCGCAGGTCCGGCACCGTGTAGCCAAGGAAGGCCTCGGCTCTGGGCGACCGCCCAGCGCGCTTGATCGCGCATCTCAGCAGGTCTCCGAGCTTGATCCCCTGGCGCTTTCTGCGAAACGCGGCCCGCAGCCTCTGTCGGATGCAGTAGTCTGGATCGAGCCTGTACCGTATGGCGAACCGCTCGCCTGAGGTGAGGCCCGGCGCGCGCCAAGGCTTCAGCCTCAATCGCTCAACCCGCGCATGCTGGCGCGCCTCAGCCTTCGCGGCCTTGATCGCCGCGCGCTCGGAGCGGCGGGCTTCGGCCATCGCTTCGCGGGCTGCGCGGGCCTCGGCGGACGCCTCGGCGCGCTTGAGGCGCGCTTGAGCGTATTCCTCCGTCCGATCTTTCCGAGGCGAGCCATCCGGCCGCCTATTGAACTTTGGAGGCCCGCCGCGACGGCGGGCCTTCTTCCTACGGTCACGCTCCTTCGCCAGCGCCGTAGTGCAGGCTTCGCACGACCGGCGCCCCTTGGACACCTCTCCGCCGCAGCGTTTGCACTGCGGGGTCGCGTGGAGGCGCGAGGGCTTGCAGACATAGCAAAACCGCGGCGGCGGTCCGCCGTATCGCTGCTCGAAGCTCTCACTGCAGCGCTGGCAGGTAAGCGTCGCCCCCATGAGAACAGGCTAGCAACACCCGCGCGCCAGGGAAAGGTATCAGCCCAGCACGCGGCCGAGTTCGTGGGCGAGCCGGTCCGGCAGGTCGCGCTCGACCGTCGCCCCGAAGGCCGCGCCGGACGCGCCCGCCACCATCTCGTCGGGAATGAAGAGGCCGGACTTGGCTTTGACGAAGCGATCCATGCGGCCCCGCCCGTCGGCCCGGTAGGTCGAGGTCTTGCCCCCCGAGCGGTAGAAGACCTGCCCGTTCCAGTTGGCCTTGGTGACGCGGTGCGGCCACCAGCCGGCCCGCATGAACGAGCCGCCGTAGACCGAGCGCTTGTTCCAGGGGGCGGAGGAGACGCCCGTGGCCGTCTCGCGGGCGCCGAAGTGCTTGAGTCCGACATCGCCGCCGCGCGAGCGGATCGTGTAGGTGAGCCCGCCCGCCCCGGCCTTGGTTTCCCGCAGGGCCTTCACGATGGTCCGGCGCTTCAGCCCCGTCTGGGGGGCGAGCGCCCGGATCATCTGGGTGCGGGCTTTGGCGCCCGTGTGGTTGATGGCGCGGGCGAGCGCGAGGGGCGCCTTGGCCCCGGCCGCCGCGATCTGGTCGGCCAGCCGTGCGAGCGCTGCCGCGTCGAGGGTGACGAAGAGGCCGCCGCTCACGGGCGGCGCGCCGGATGAGAGAGCCGGGCGGCGAGCGCCCGGGCGTCGGCCGCGAGGCTGCGCCCGATCTGTTGCGCGCTCTGCGCTGCCGTCCGCGCGTTCGCCTGCAGCACGGCGCGACCGGCGCGGGCGAGCGCGGCGCGCCGCTCGGCACAGCGGCAGCTCATGGGGTGATCCGTGGGGTTGGTCCGGGTGACGGGCCGGTGCGCGGAACGCTCGCGCTCCGGCCCGACTGCCCTTCGGAGGCAGGCCAGAACGAAAAACCCCGGCGCGGGTGGCGCCGGGGTTCATCAGGTCGTTTTGACCCTAGCCCGATGTGAACCAAATATCTGTCGAACCGTCAAGCTACCTTCATGCGTCGGACAGGCGAATTTTTGCGGACAGGCCGCCGGAGCGCCCGGGCGAGGCCCGTCGGGGCCGCAAAGGGCGTTTCGGGAGCGGGGTCCGCGTCCGCCTCCGGGCCGACCAGGGCGGGCGCGGCGCCCAACAGGATGCGGGGCTTGGCCACCGCCCCCGTCTCCCACGGCCGGGCCGGGCGCTCGGGCGGGGTCAGCGCGTAGGCGGTGAGCCGCGGTTCGAGGTCGGCGTAGAGGACGTGGAGCGCGGCCACGTACACCTCATGCTGGCCGCGGTCGTAGATCCCCTCGACGGGCGAGGGTTCGAGACGGTGCTTGCGGTAGGCGTCGGGGAACGGCATCCGGCGCTTGCGGTCGAAGCCGTCCGTCTCGATCTCGTAGGGGCCGTTCACGCCCTGGACGGTCTCGCGCCGGAACCAGCCCGGCCGGCCCTTGCCGACGCAGACGACCTCGACCGCGGGCGTCTCGATCTCCCAGCCGGGCTCGCCGCCCAGCACCGCGTAGCGCATCACGAGGCGGCGCAGGCCGCCCTTCAGGGTGCGGTTGCCCCGGGCATCCGTCACCGTGAGGTCGGCGAGCGCGTCCTGCACCGCGGCGTAGCCGAGGCGGCCCGCCTCCAGATCGACCCGGTCGATCTGCCCGACCTCGCCCAGATCCGGGATCGGGTTCCAGTGGGCCGGCATGCAGAGGTCGAGCGTGTCGAGGTGCGCCATGGCGAGCGCGGCGGCGATGGCGTCCGGATGCGGGTCGTCGCGGGCGTAGCGGTCGGGGACGACGCCCCACTGGTTCTCGCGGGCGTAATCGACCAGGGCGCCGAGCGTGCCGACCGCCTCGACACCGCCCCAGGCGCCGCCGTAGGCGGCCGGGCCGATCTCGGAGATGGGGGCGAAGTCGCACTGCTCCTTCGGCAGCTCGTCCCGGTAGGCCCATTTCAGGAAGGCCTCGATCCCGATTCGCTTGCGCATCGTCCGCCTCGCCGCTCAGCCGAACCGGGCGCGGGAGGCGCGGGCTCGTTCAAGGGGAGGCTGCCACAGACAGATTACAGAACGTTTCCCGAAGCTTAGCCGCAATCAGCTTTCGCGCTGCCGGACCCTTCAGTGTCCTACCTGTCCTACCTTCAGAAGATCAAAAAACAAGGTGGGACAGCTCTAACCCGTTGCTGCAACAGGCAAAGACCCACCTGTCCCACCTGTCCTACCTGTTTCTCACGTGAATCACTTCGCCCGGCCCGCGCAGTCCGACCCGGGAGAGACCGGGAAGGAAGGGGGGAACGCGCCTGCGCGCGCGGAGGGCCAAAAAAGGTAGGACAGGTGGGACAGGTAGGACGAGCCCTGTCGCATCAAGCACTTAGCCCGGACCACCTCTGCCGCCTGTCCTACCTCGACGTAGGACAGGCGCGGCTCGGCGCGGGCGCCAGAGGGTCAGTTCCCCCCTTCGCTCCCGGTCTCTCCCGGCTCCGAACCGTCGTCCCAGTTGACGGCCTGCTTCACCTCGCGCTCGAACTGCGCGCGGCAGGCGGCCAGCGGCGGCAGCAGGTAGTGCCAGAGCCGCTTCGTCTCCATGTGGCCCGTGTTGGTCGAGAGGCGCTTGCGCTCGATCTCCGGCACGAGCTTCTTCATCTTGATGCCGAACGCCGTCAGCTCGGACTTGCGCTTGACGCCGATCCTGTCGGCGCCCTCGATGTAGTCGTCGAACATCTCGTCGATGACCATGTCGGTGCGCCAATACTCGACTTTTCGCGTCGGCGTACCGGTCATCAGCCGCTCGAACCACCAGCTCTCGACCGTGTCGAGCGAGCGCAGCTTCTGTTCCAGCAGGCCTTCGGTGTAGGGGATCTGGCGCAGGTTCACGCTGCCGAGGTCGAAGGTGAGGAGGTCGTGTAGCAGGGCCTCGCGCCCGCCCTCCGCCATCTCCTTCGCCATCTCCCCGAAATACTCGCTGTTCTGGGCGCAGTGGGGCGCGACGTCGAGCACGCAGAAGCGCCGCTCGTCCTTGCCGGCCGGGATGACCCAGTCCTCGTTCGAGGTGATCATCAGGCGCACGAAGTTCTTCAGCCGGATCGGATCGACGCCCTTGTGCTCGATCATCTGCGTCTCGGAGGTGACCAGCGACTTGAGCCGGCCCTCCGCGCCCTTGTCGCCGGCCCAGAAGCCTTCG
>NZ_LSIX01000596.1:0-4296 GCF_001556475.1 Methylobacterium sp. CCH5-D2
GCCCTCCCAGGTCCGGCCGATGGCCTCGGCCAGCGAATCGGCTTCGGCGAAGCGCCCGCCGCCCGGCCCGTCCATGCCGACGAAGTCCGTGTCGCAGAAGCGGCAGGCGGCGCTCGCGCGGTCCTCCTCCCGGCCCGACCAGAGGTTGCAGCCGGCGAACCGGCAGAACACGGCCGCGCGGCCGGCCTGCGCGCCCTCGCCCTGCAGGGTGTGGAAGAGTTCCTTGACCGCGTACGCCATCGTCCCGCCGTGATGCCCCGCCGCGACCTTTGCGCGGTGCACAAGCCAGCCAGATAGGCGACCCGGGCTGGATCCGCCATCGCGGGGGCGCCATGCTCTCGCCACGGTAGCCGCGTTGAAGGCTTCCGGGGTGCAGATCCGTTCGACCGGGCTCGCCGGACGACCGACACGTCCTACCTCCGCCGAGGCGTTCGGCGGTGCGAAGGGGCGGCGGGTCTCGGGCACAGCCGCGGCGTTCCACACCGAAGTCAGGCCGGATGTCGAATCGAATTCTGAAGCGTCTCGCAGGGGCGGTCGCGGCGCTCGCGGTCCTCGTCGGCGCGGCCGAAGCCGCCACGGCGCCGATCCTGCTGGTCGACGCCGAGACCGGCAAGGTGATCTACGGGCAGGCCGCGACCGACCCGTGGTACCCGGCCTCCATCACCAAGCTGATGACGGCCTACGTCGCCCTCGACCTCGTGCGGCAGGGCCGCGCCTCCCTCGACACGCTCGTGACCATCTCGCCGGCGGCCGCCGCCGAGCCGCCCTCGAAGATGGGCTTCCGGCCGGGCACCCAGCTCACCCTCGACAACGCCCTCAAGATCATCATGGTCAAGTCGGCCAACGACGTGTCCTGGGCGATCGGCGAGAGCCTCGGCGGCTCCGTCGAGGGGTTCGCGGACATGATGAACGAGACCTCGCGGCGCATCGGCATGCACGAGAGCCGCTGGTACAACCCGAACGGCCTGCCCGACGCCCGGCAATGGACCTCGGCCCGCGACATGGCGGTGCTCGCCCGCGCGCTGATGCGCGACTTCCCGCAGAACCGCGACCTGTTCGCGATCCCGGCGATCCAGTTCGGCAAGGCCGTGATGGCCAACCACAACGGCCTGCTCGGCCGCTACGCGGGCGCCGACGGGATGAAGACCGGCTTCATCTGCTCGGGCGGCTTCAACGTGGTGGCGAGCGCGACCCGCAACGGGCGCCGGATCATCGCCGTGGTGATGGGCCAGCCGAGCGCGCGCGAGCGCGACCTGAAGACGGCCGACCTGTTCGACTACGCCTTCACCCAGTCGCCCGGCTGGACCAGCCAGAGCCTCGACGCGCTGCCGGCCTCGGCGAGCGCCGCGCCGCCCGACATGCGGCCCTTCATCTGCGGCGGCCGCAAGGCCCCCGCGATCGACGAGGGACCGGGCGCCATCGCGGGCAACGGGGCCGAGGGCGCGATCGCGCAGTTCATGGGCCAGACCGCCGCCGCCTCGCCGGCCGCCGCGCTGGCGGCCTTCAGCACCGCGGCGGTCCGCAATCGCGCGCTGCCGCCGCGCGCGCCGCTGCAGCCGGTCGCGGTCTGGATCGGCCGCAGCCCGGCCGAGGGACAGACCCTGCTGGCCGAGCAGGAGAACGCGGCCAAGACCGCCGCGGCGGAGGCCCGCGCCGCCAAGCTCGAGGCCGCCAAGGCCAAGCGCGAGGCCGCGAAGGAGGCTCGGGCGGCCAAGCTCGCGCAGGCGAAGGAGCGGGCCGCCGAGGCCAGGGCGAACGCGCCGGCCAAGCCGGCGGCGAAGCCCGCTTCCCTGGCCGCCAAGGCGGCGCCCAAGGCCGCCGCGCGCAAGCCGCAATCCGGCATCCCCCAGAGCGCGACCGCCTACACCTCCACGGCGGCCGAGGCGCCCGTGATCCCGGCCGCCAAGGCGAAGCCGGCGCACAAGGCCGCCGCCAAGCCCGCTCCGAAGCCCGCGCAGCAGGCCAAGGCGGCGAGCAAGCCGGCCAAGGCGAAGGCGGACGAGTAGGTCTCAGTCCAGCACCCGCCCGCGCGTCTCCTCGCGGATCCCCGCGACCGCGAGGGCGGCGAGCGCGAGGAGCACCGCGAACAGCCCGATCGCCGCCGCGAAGCTCACCGCCACCACGAGCCCGAGCGCCGAGGGCGCGAGCAGCCCGCCGACGCGCGCCAGCGCCCCGGCGGCACCCATGCCGGTGGCGCGGGCGGCGGTGGGGAAGAGTTCCGGCGTGAAGGCGTAGAGCGCGCCCCAGGCGCCGAGCATGGCGAAGCTCATCAGCAGGGTCGCGCCCGAGATCACCAGGGGATCGCGGGTCGCGACGTAGAGCGAGCAGCCGGCGGCCGCCGCCAGCAGGAAGCCGATCAGCGTGCGCCGCCGCCCCCAGCGCTCGACTCCGTAGGCCGCGAGCGCGTAGCCGGGCAGCTGGGCGAGCGCCACCAGAACGAGGAAGCCCTGGGCGTGCAGGAAGCCGAGCCCCGAGGCCGCGAGCTGGGCGGGCAGCCAGACGAACAGCCCGTAATAGGCCATCGAGACCAGGAGCCACACGGTCAGGATCAGCAGGAACGGCCGCCGCAGGGGCGGGGCGAGGAGCCGGGGGCGCGGGCCGGCCTCGGATTCGCGCCGGAGCGTGCCCGCCTGGTGCGAGCGCCCGTTCGCCGCCGCCATCCGGGCGAGCACCCGGTCGGCCTCGTCGAGCCGGCCCCGGCGCCAGAGGAAATAGGGCGATTCCGGCACCCAGAAGCGCAGGGCGACGCCGACGAGCGCCGGCAGGGCGGTGGCCGCGAAGATCCAGCGCCAACCGTCCGGTCCGCCCCACGCGGCCGCCGCCCAGCTCGCCAGCGCCAGCGCCAGCGTGCCGAGCGCCCAGAACGCCTCGAGCAGCACGAGCCAGCGCCCGCGGCGGGCGACCGGCAGGAACTCGGCCATCGCGGCGTAGTCCACCGGCAGGGTCCCGCCGACGGCGGCGCCGGTGAGGAAGCGCAGCACCAGCAGGCTCGTGAAGTCGGGCGCCAGCGCCGAGGCGAGGCCGAAGACGGCGTCCGCCAGCACCGTGCCGATCAGGACCGCCCGCCGCCCGACCCGGTCGGCGAGGCGCCCGAAGCCCCAGGCGCCCAGCATCATGCCGAGGAAGAAGGCAGTGCCGACCTGGATCGCCTGCGGCACGGCGATGCCGAAGGAGGCCGCGAGCGTCGGCGCCGCGAAGCCGATGGCCAGCACCTGCATCGCGTCGGCCGCCCAGACGAGGCCGAAGATCCCGAGGAGCCGGGCCTGGAACCGGCCCGTCCCGATCCGTCCGAGGGCCGCGTCCAGGGAGTTGGCCGAGCCTGTCATGGTATGGTCCGCCCGCGTCGTGCCGTGAGGCCGGCGCCCGAGGCCCGGCCGTGCGCCCTCTTACAGCAGCTTGGCCTTCGACGAAGCGGAGATCCGATGCCCGTCACGATTCACGCCCCACCCGCCGACACCCTGAGCGAGGACGAGCTCGCGCGCTGGCGCGCGGTGCCGGCCGCGGTGGCCGCCGACCTCGCCCGCGGGGCCGACCAGATCGACCCGGCGATCCGGCCGCTCAATCCGCCGGGGCGCCAGCCGCGCCTGTTCGGCCGCGCGGTGACGGCGCTGTGCGAGCCGCCGGATTTCGGCGCGGTGCTGCACGCCGTCGAGCGGATCGGCCCGGGCGACGTGCTGGTGATCGCGGCCGGCGGCCGCGCCGAGACGGCGATGATCGGCGAGATCGTCGGCGGCCACCTGCGGCGCCGGGGCGGCGCGGGCCTCGTCTGCGACGGGGCGATCCGCGACGTCGCGATCCTGGCGGGCTGGCCCGACCTCGCCGTCTTCACCCGGGCGGTCACGCCGCGCGGGCCCTCCTCCGCCGAGCGCGGGGCGGTCAACGCGGCGGTCGTCGTCGGGGGGCGGCTCGTCGCGCCGGGCGACCTCGTCATCGGCGACGACGACGGGCTGGTCGCGCTCTCGCCCGCCACGGTGCGCGCCCGCATCGGCGACGCCGAGGCCAAGCTCGCCCGGGAGGCGGAGTGGGAGGCCGGCCTCGCGGCCGGGCGCACGGTCTGCGAGACCTTCGGGATCGCGGCGCCGGTCGCGGGAGCGGCGTGACCGGCGGCCTCAGCGTCCCCCGCGCTCCGGGGGCGGGCGGTAGGCTTCCGAGGGGAGGTCGCGCGACAGGCTCTCGCCCGTGCCGCGGCCGGGGGCGGGGCTCGGCATCTCGGGCGAGCGCGGCGGTTCGGTGATGTAGCGCTGCGTGCCCGGGGCCGGTGCGGGCTGGCCGGGCGCGGGCTGGGCGGCCGGGGCC
>NZ_LSIX01000597.1:0-3702 GCF_001556475.1 Methylobacterium sp. CCH5-D2
GCGCCTCCTGGACCGCGCGCGACGCCACCGCGCTCGCCCGCGCCGGCTACGGCCGCAACGCGGTGGTGCACCGCGCGGTGCGGCTCGTGGCCGACAGCGCCGCGAGCGTGCCGCTGGTGCCGTCGGGTGCGGGCGGGGACGCGCTGGCCGCGCTGCTGGCCCGGCCGAACCCCCGCGAGGACGGCACCCGGCTGCTGGAGACCCTCTACGCGCGGCTGCTGCTGGGCGGGAACGCCTACCTGGAGCAGGTCAGCCTGGACGGCACCCCGCGCGCGCTGTTCGGCCTGCGCCCCGAGCGGGTGCGCCCGGTGCCGGGGCCGGACGGCTGGCCGGTCGCCTACCTGTACGGCGACGGCGCGCGGGCGCGCCGCTACGAGCAGGCCGGCCCGGTGCCGCCGATCCTGCACCTCGCCCTGTTCAACCCGGAGGACGACCTCGCCGGGCTCGCCCCGATCGAGGCGGCCGCGACCGCGCTCGACATCCACAACGCCGCCGGCGCCTGGAACAAGGCGCTCCTCGACAACGCCGCCCGGCCCTCGGGCGCCTTGGTCTTCGGGGGCCAGGCCCACCTCTCCGAGGCGCAGTTCGACCGGCTCAAGGGCGAGCTCGAGGCGAACTACCAGGGTGCCGCCAACGCCGGCCGCCCGCTGCTGCTCGAGGGCGGGCTCGACTGGAAGCCGCTGGCGCTCTCGCCGCGCGAGATGGACTTCGTCGAGGCCAAGCACGCCGCCGCCCGCGAGATCGCCCTGGCCTTCGGCGTGCCGCCCCTGCTGCTGGGCCTGCCCGGCGACAACACCCACGCGAACTACGCCGAGGCCAACCGCGCCTTCTACCGCCAGACCCTGATCCCGCTGGTGCGGCGCACGGCCGAGAGCCTCGCGCACTGGCTCGGCCCCGCCTTCGGCGAGGCCGCCCTGGAGCCCGACCTCGACCGGATCGAGGCGCTGGCCGCCGAGCGGGAATCGCTCTGGCGGCGGGTCGGCGCGGCCGACTTCCTCTCGGCCGCCGAGAAGCGCGAGGCCGTGGGCTACGGCCCGGGCGCCTGAGGGGAGGAGCCGACATGGTGCCGCACACGGACGGTCTCGTCACCGGCTACGCCAGCCTGTTCGGGCAACCCGATCTCGGCCGCGACGTCGTCGCGCCGGGTGCCTTCGCGCAGAGCCTGCGGGCCCGCGGGGCGGCCGGCGTGCGCATGCTGTTCCAGCACGACCCGGCCGAGCCCGTCGGCGTCTGGCTCGAGATCCGGGAGGACGCCCGCGGCCTGCGCGTCGCCGGCCGGCTCAACCCGGCGGTCCGGCGCGCCCGCGAACTCGACGCGCTGATCCGCCAGGGGGCGCTCGACGGGCTCTCGATCGGCTTCCGCCCGGTGAGCGCCGCGCCCGACCGGGCCGGCTACCGCCACCTGCGGGCGGTCGATCTCTGGGAGATCTCGCTCGTCACCTTCCCGCTTCTGCCGGGGGCGCGGCTCGACCGCCCCCTCGGCCTCAAGATGCGCGACCTCGCCCGGCGGATCGCGCCCGCCAGCCTCACCGGAGAGAGAGCATGACGCACGCCGAACCCACCTACGAGACCAAGGCCGGCACCGGCGCCGAGGCCCAGGGCGCGCTCGAGGACCTCGCCCGCGCCTTCGACGCCTTCAAGGCCGAGAACGATGCCCGCCTCGGCCGGATCGAGCGCCGCTCCGGCGCCGACCCGCTGACCGAGGAGAAGCTCGCCCGCATCGACGCGGCCCTCGAGCAGGCCCGCACCCGGCTCGACCGGCTCAGCCTCGACCGGGCGCGCCCGCCGCTGCTGGCCGGCCCCGCCCCCCGCGACGGCCTGGCCGAGGAGCACAAGGCGGCCTTCGACCTCTACGTCCGGGCCGGCGAGAGCGGCGGCCTCAAAGGCCTGGAGGCCAAGGCGCTGTCGGCAGGCTCCGGCCCCGACGGCGGCTACCTCGTGCCCGAGACCGTGGAGCGCGCGGTGCTGCGCCGCCTCGCCGAGCGCTCGCCGATCCGCGCGATCGCGGGCCAGCGCACCATCTCGGGCGGGCTCTACAAGCGCGCGGTCGCGACCGCGGCGCCGGGCGCGGGCTGGGTCGCCGAGACGGCCCCGCGCCCCGAGACCGCCGGGCCGGGGCTCTCCGAGATCGCCTTTCCGGCGATGGAGCTCTACGCCATGCCGGCGGCGACCCAGACGCTCCTCGACGACGCGGTGGTCGATCTCGACGCGTGGCTCGCCGACGAGGTCGAGACGGCCTTCGCCGAGCAGGAGAGCGTGGCCTTCGTCACCGGCAACGGGGTGAGCCGGCCCAGGGGATTCCTGGCCTACGACACGGTCGCCAACGCCGCCTGGGTGCCGGGCAAGCTCGGCTGCGTCGGCACGGGCGCGGCCGGCGCCTTCCCGAACGCGGCCCCGGCCGACGTGCTGATCGACCTCGTCTACGCGCTCCCGGGCGGCTACCGCCAGAACGCCGGCTTCGTGATGAACCGGCGCACGCAAGCCGTGATCCGCAAGCTGAAGGACGGCGACGGCAACTACCTCTGGCAGCCGCCCGCCGCCGCCGGCACGCCCGCCACCCTGATGGGCTTTCCGGTCACCGAGGCCGAGGCGATGCCCGACATCGCCGCGGGCAGCCTCGCGGTGGCCTTCGGCGATTTCCGGCGCGGCTACCTCGTGGTCGACCGGGCGGGCCTCAGGGTGCTGCGCGACCCCTACTCCGCCAAGCCCTACGTGCTGTTCTACACCACGAAGCGCGTCGGCGGCGGGGTGCAGGACTTCGCGGCGATCAAGCTGCTGAAGTTCGCCTGACGGAGGCGCCGCCGCCTCAGTGCGAGCGGCGGCGCACCAGGAGGCGGCCGATCTCGAGGAGCAGCGCGTCGATGAGGAGGCGCAGGAACGGCTTGCCGCTCCGGTCGATCGCCTCGCGGGCCGCGATGCAGTGGTCGGCCGCGACCTCCAGCCAGTCGCGCCGCTCGGCGTCCGGCCCCTCGGCCGGGTCCCGGTGGCGGTGCGTCGTGTCGATGTAGGTCCCGTAGCCCAGGCCGCCCGCGCCCTCCTCGGGCAGGCGGCCCTGGTTGAGCACCCAGCGCACGCCGTCCGGCCCGTGCACGCGGAACTCCGCCGCGAACGGGCCGCCCGCGCGCCGGGCCCGGCGGATCTGCGCGAACACCCAGTCGCGGTCGTCCGGGTGGATGCGCCCGAGCGCCACGTCGAGGGTGAGCGGCTTGCCGGCGAGCCCCGCGTCGCCCGCCATCAGCGCCGCGGCCCCGTCATCGAGGATCGAGCGGCCGGCCGCGACGTCGGTCTGCCATGTGCCGATGATGCCCGCCGCCTCCAGAGCGGGGGGAAAGGATCGGTCGGTCATCAGGGCACGTCGTCCGGGACTACTCACGCCGCCCGGAAGAGCCGGGGCACACGCGTGAAAGTGCCATGGGACGCGACGGGCGACTAGCCCAAAATCTCAGGCTAGCGCCGCAGCCTCGCGCATCGATCATGGACTTTAGATCATGCTTTTCAGATCAGGGCTGCCGTTTCGCCACAGCTTCGACCGTCTGGCTGCATGCGCACGTATCTGGAGAGACACTTTCTTTGTCCGGCAGGATACATCCGCGGGCGGCGGTGGCCGCCGGGCGCGCGGGCCCGGTCTCAGCGCCGGCGGGGCGGCCGGGCGGCCCAGTCGGCGCGGCCGCCGCGTGCCGGCTCGGCGGCGCCGACCTGCAT
>NZ_LSIX01000598.1:0-3812 GCF_001556475.1 Methylobacterium sp. CCH5-D2
TCACCCGGCTTTCTGCGAAAGCAGACCTCTCCCTACAGGAGAGGGGACCCGCGCCCGATCCGCGGACGGCATTGCGCTGACGCGCCGTTAAAAGAATCCACACCCCACACGCCCCGACGGGCGAAAGGACGAACCGATGAAGAAGCTGCTGTTCCTCTTCGACACCGACGCGGTGCCGAGCGTGTTCGACACGGTCGTCGGCTACGACGGCGGGGCCGACCACATCACCGGCTACGGCAACGTCACGCCCGACAACGTCGGCGCGCTCGTCGACGGCACGATCTACACCCGCGGCGGCTCCGAGAAGAAGTCGACCGCGATCTTCGTCGGCGGCGGCTCCATGGCGGCCGGCGAGGCGGTGCTGGACGCGGTCAAGAAGCGCTTCTTCGGGCCCTTCCGCGTCTCCTGCATGCTCGACTCGAACGGATCGAACACCACGGCCGCCGCCGGCGTCGCGCTGGTCGCCAAGGCGGCGGGCTCGCTTCAGGGCAAGCGGGCGGTGGTGCTCGCCGGCACCGGCCCGGTCGGCATGCGCTCGGCGGCGCTGCTCGCCCGCGAGGGCGCCGAGGTGACGCTGTGCGGCCGCTCGCTCGACAAGGCGCAGGCCTCGGCGGACGCCGTCAACAAGCGCTTCGGCGTGAACGTCAAGGCGGCCGAGACCCCGGATGCCGGCTCGCGCGCCCGGATCATCAAGGGCCAGAACCTCGTCTTCTCGGCCGGCGCCATCGGCCTCGAACTCGTCCCCGAGGAGGCCTGGAAGGACGAGGCCTCGATCGAGTTCCTGGCCGACTACAACGCGCAGCCCCCGCTCGGGCTCGGCGGCCTCGAGGCGATGGACAAGGGCAAGGACCGGCACGGCAAGAAGGCCTTCGGCGCGCTCGGCATCGGCGGCCTCAAGCTGAAGCTCCACCGCGCCTGCGTCGGCCAGCTCTTCGACAACACCGAGCAGGTGCTCGATGCCGAGGAGATCTACGCGCTCGCCAAGAAGATGGCCTGAGGAGGGACCCGATGGCCGAGAACGAGACGATCGCGGAGTTCCTGGACGGGCTGGCGAGTTCCAGCCCCACGCCGGGCGGCGGCGGGGCCGCCGCCATCTCGGGCGCCATGGGGGCGGCGCTCGTCTCGATGGTGTGCAACCTCACCATCGGCAAGAAGAAGTACGTTGAGGTCGAGGCCGAGCTGCAGGAGGTTCTGGCCCGATCCGAGGCGCTGCGGGCCGAGCTCACCGGCATGATCGCCGAGGACGTGAAGGCCTTCGACGCGGTGATGGGCGCCTACGGCCTGCCGAAGGCCACCGACGACGAGAAGGCGGCCCGCGCCGCCAAGATCCAAGAGGCGCTGCGGGAGGCCACCGACGTGCCGCTCGCCTGCTGCCGCGCCTGCCGCAAGGTGATCGACCTCGCGCTGGTCACCGCCGAGAAGGGCAACCTCAACGTGGTGAGCGACGCGGGCGTCGCCGTGCTCTCGGCCTTCGCGGGCCTGCGCAGCGCGGCACTGAACGTCTGGGTCAACGCGAAGGGCCTGGAAGACCGCGCCTTCGCGGACCAGCGGCTCGCCGAACTCGAAGGGCTGCTCGGCGAGGCGGGCGCGCTCAACGAGCGCGTCTTCGAGATCGTGAAGGGCAAGGTGCGCTGAGGCGTCGACACCCCCGTCATCCCGGGGCTCGCCGCGGGCGAGAACCCGGGATGACGGAGCTGGCCTCGAGCGGCTTGGGACAACGGAAACACTGTGCAGTCGCGGCAAAGCTCTCGTGCGCCGCACCATTGAATACAGACAGCATTCGCTACACCTCAAGGTGCTTTCAACGCGAATGTCAAAAAATTTAATACCTCTGGGCGCTCCCGCGAAACAAAACTTGTCGCTATAAAATGCCCAGGACCGACGGAGCCGAAAAGGCCGGCTCGAAGACCAGCGGTCTCCCATAAAAAAATCGGAGGCGATGCCATGGACGTCCACGAGTACCAGGCCAAGGAGCTTCTCGCGAGCTTCGGCGTCGCGGTCCCGAAGGGCGCCGTCGCCTTCAGCCCGGACCAGGCGGTCTACGCGGCGACCGAGCTCGGCGGCTCGTTCTGGGCTGTGAAGGCGCAGATCCACGCGGGCGCCCGGGGCAAGGCCGGCGGGATCAAGCTCTGCCGCACCTACAACGAGGTGCGGGACGCCTCCCGCGAATTGCTGGGCAAGCGTCTCGTCACGATCCAGACGGGCCCCGAGGGTAAGCCGGTGCAGCGGGTCTACGTCGAGACCGCCGACCCGTTCGAGCGCGAACTCTATCTCGGCTACGTCCTCGACCGGAAGGCCGAGCGCGTGCGCGTCATCGCGAGCCAGCGCGGCGGCATGGACATCGAGGAGATCGCCGCGACCGACCCGGACGCGCTGATCCAGATCGTGGTCGAGCCCGCGGTCGGCCTGCAGCAGTTCCAGGCCCGCGAGATCGCCTTCCAGCTCGGGCTCAACATCAAGCAGGTCTCGGCCGCGGTGAAGACCATCATGAACGCCTACCGGGCGTTCCGCGACTGCGACGGCACGATGCTGGAGATCAACCCGCTCGTCGTCACGAAGGACGACCGGGTGCTGGCGCTCGACGCCAAGATGAGCTTCGACGACAACGCGATGTTCCGCCGCCGCCACATCGCGGACATGCACGACCCCTCGCAGAGCGACCCGCGCGAGGCCCAGGCCGCCGAGCACAACCTCAACTACATCGGCCTGGAGGGCGAGATCGGCTGCATCGTCAACGGCGCGGGCTTGGCCATGGCCACCATGGACATGATCAAGCACGCGGGCGGCGAGCCGGCCAACTTCCTGGACGTCGGCGGCGGCGCGAGCCCCGAGCGCGTCGCCACGGCCTTCCGGCTGGTGCTGTCCGACAAGAACGTGAAGGCGATCCTGGTCAACATCTTCGCAGGGATCAACCGCTGCGACTGGATCGCCGAGGGCGTGGTCAAGGCCGCCCGCGAGGTGAAGATCGAGGTGCCGCTGGTGGTGCGGCTGGCCGGCACGAACGTCGAGGCCGGCAAGCAGATCCTGGCCGAGAGCGGGCTCGACCTGATCACCGCCGACACGCTGTCGGAAGCCGCCGTCAAGGCGGTGGACGCCTGCAACACCGCCAAGAACAACTCAAAGAACCGCTGAGGGGAGATCGCGCCATGAGCATTCTCATCGACGAGAAGACCCCGATCCTCGTCCAGGGCATCACGGGCGACAAGGGCACGTTCCACGCCAAGGAAATGCTGGAGTACGGCACCAACGTCGTGGCGGGCGTCACCCCCGGCAAGGGCGGGCGCACCCATCTGGGCATCCCGGTCTTCAACACCGTCAAGGAGGCGGTGGCGGCCACGGGCGCCACCACCTCGATCACCTTCGTGGCCCCGCCGTTCGCGGCCGACGCGATCATGGAAGGGGCGGATGCGGGCCTGCGCCTCGTCTGCTCGATCACCGACGGCATCCCGGCCCAGGACATGATGCGGGTGAAGCGCTACCTGATGCGCTACCCCAAGGACCGCCGCACCATGGTGGTCGGCCCGAACTGCGCCGGCATCATCTCGCCCGGCAAGGCCATGCTCGGCATCATGCCGGGCCACATCTACCTCAAGGGCAATGTCGGGGTGATCTCGCGCTCCGGCACGCTCGGCTACGAGGCGGCCTCGCAGATGAAGGCTCTGGGCATCGGCATCTCGACCTCGGTCGGCATCGGCGGCGACCCGATCAACGGCTCGTCCTTCCTCGACCACCTGACGCTCTTCGAGCGCGACCCGGACACCCACGCGGTGCTGATGATCGGCGAGATCGGCGGTCCCCAGGAGGCCGAGGCC
>NZ_LSIX01000599.1:0-788 GCF_001556475.1 Methylobacterium sp. CCH5-D2
CCGCCGATTCGCGCACGTTGCAGAACAGGCCGAGTTTCCTCCGCTCGTCGGCCGGGATCGGCCGGTCGCAGCGGCAGAGCAGGAAGTCGGGCTGGATGCCGATCGAGCGCAGCTCCTTCACGGAGTGCTGGGTGGGCTTCGTCTTCAGCTCGCCCGCCGACGGGATGTAGGGCAGCAGCGTCAGGTGCATGAAGGCGGTGGTGCCGCGCGGCAGTTCCTGGCCGAGCTGGCGGATCGCCTCGAAGAAGGGCAGGCCCTCGATGTCGCCGACGGTGCCGCCGATCTCGACGAGGACGAAGTCGTAGGCCTCGTTGCCGTCGAGCACGAAGGTCTTGATGGCGTTGGTGACGTGCGGGATCACTTGGATGGTGGCGCCCAGATAGTCGCCGCGCCGCTCCTTGGCGATGATGTCCTGGTAGATCCGGCCCGTGGTGATGTTGTCGGCGCGCGTCGCTGGGAGGCCGGTGAAGCGCTCGTAATGGCCGAGGTCGAGGTCGGTCTCGGCGCCGTCGTCGGTGACGAAGACCTCGCCGTGCTGCGTCGGGCTCATCGTGCCCGGATCGACGTTGAGGTAGGGGTCGAGCTTGCGCAGCCGCACGCGGTAGCCGCGTGCCTGAAGCAGGGCCGCGAGGGCGGCCGAGGCGAGACCCTTGCCGAGCGAGGAAACCACGCCGCCGGTGATGAAGACGTACCGCGTCATGGGCCTCGGTCCATAATCAATGCGTGGGGTTTTGCCAAACGCGAACGCCGCCGCGCCTGTCTCTTATACACATCTCCGAGCCCACGAG
>NZ_LSIX01000600.1:0-264 GCF_001556475.1 Methylobacterium sp. CCH5-D2
GCACCTCGCCGCCCATCGGGATCACCTGGGCGACGCCGGGGATCGAGAGCAGGCGTGGTCGGATGGTGAAGTCGGCGAGTTCCCGCAATTGCATCGGCGAGACCGTGCCGCCGTTGAGGGCGACCATCACGATCTGGCCCATGATCGAGGAGACCGGACCCATCATCGGGTTGACGTTTGGGGGTAGTTGCGGGCGCACCATCGCGAGGCGCTCGGCGACCTGCTGGCGGTTGCGGTAGATGTCGGTGCCCCAGTCGAACTCGA
>NZ_LSIX01000601.1:0-8436 GCF_001556475.1 Methylobacterium sp. CCH5-D2
CGGCTCCTACGTGGAGCGGGCGCCGACCGGCTACGAGCTGTTCTCGCAGGGGCCGCACGACGCCACCGCCACCTTCGAGATCGGCGACCCGCGGCTCCGGCTCGAGCGCGCCCGCACGGTCGAGGCCAGCATCCGCCACGCGGTGGGGCCGCTCCGCTTCGAGGCGACGGGCTTCTACACGCGCTACACCGGCTTCATCTACAAGCGCCTGACCGGCCTCCTCTGCGACGACGACTTCGCGAGCTGCGGCGCGGGCGACGAGTTGCGCCAGGTCGTCTACTCGCAGCAGAACGCGACGTTCTACGGCGCGGAACTCATCGGCCAGTACGATGCCATCCCGGTCGGCAACGGCTTCTTCGGCATCGAGGGCCAGTTCGACTCCGTGCGGGCAAAGTTCGACGACGGCACCAACGTGCCGCGCATCCCGCCCTACCGGATCGGCGGTGGCGTCTACCTGCGGGCGGAGGGCTGGTTCGCCCGGGTGAACCTGTTGCACGCCTTCGCGCAGAACCGGGTCGCGCCCAACGAGACGCCGACACCGGGCTACGACGACCTGCGGGCCGAGCTCAGCTACACCAAGCCGCTCGACCCGGCGGTCTACGGGATGAGCGAGGTCACGCTCGGCCTCCAGGGCCGCAACCTGCTCGACGCCGACATCCGCAACGCGGCCTCGTTCAAGAAGGACGAGATCCTGCTGCCGGGGCGCAACGTGCGGCTGTTCCTGACGGCGCGGTTCTGAGCGGGCTGATCGGGATACGGTTGTGTCCGGCCTCGCCGGCCCTCGCGGATGAAACACAGGCCTTTTCCCGGACACCTGGAACGCAGTGGAAGGTGATCCGGGATCCAGACGGCCAAGTGCCGCAAAGCGGCTCCATCTTCAGCAACCTTGCAGCAGATGGACGCTTCGCGACATCGTGTGCTGGGTCCCGGATCACCCTCCGCTGACGCTCCGGGCGTCCGGGAAAGCGGCGGTCCGGTCGAGGCCAGGCAGCCGGCATCCGTTGAGCGGCGACAGGCTCACCCGTGGCAGGTGCAGCCGGCATGGTCGCAGCCGGCATGGTCCGGGTGCCCCGCGGCGCACTCGTCGCAGCAGAAGGCCTTGCCGTCCCGCTCGACCGCCTTCGCCACCGGGACCACGCAGACGCAGTCCGGGCAGGCGCATTTCACCATCTCGACATCGACGCTCGCCATGATTCCACTCCCCGTGCCGGGTATCGGCAGGTCATCCTCCCCCATCCCGACGCCGGAGGCCAGAGCCTCGGCGCGACACCGCGGACTGTGATCCTCCGCGCGCCGAGCGCGTTGCCTCCCAAAGCCGGCCCGCCGCGTTGCCGGACCGGGCGAAGGGATGCGTGCGCGATGACCGACCAGAAGATCGAAGCCTACGAGGGCCCGGCGGGCGGCTGGGGCTCGGCCAAGTCCCTGGCCGAGATCCTGACCCGGGAGCAGATCCCGGCGTCGGGCGCCGCGATGCTGATGAAACAGAACAAGCCCGACGGCTTCATGTGCGTCTCGTGCGCCTGGGCGAAGCCCGCCAAGCCCTTGGCCTTCGAGTATTGCGAGAACGGCGCCAAGGCCACCGCCTGGGAGCAGACGAGGCGGCGCACGACCCCCGACTTCTTCGCCCGGCACAGCGTCACCGAACTCCTCTCCTGGCCGGACTACGACCTGGAGGAGCAGGGCCGGCTCACCCATCCGATGCGCTACGATCACCAGAGCGACCGCTACGTGCCGGTCGCCTGGAGCGAGGCGTTCGCGGAGATCGGCCGCGAACTGAAGGGTCTCGATCCGAAGTCGGTGGTCTTCTACGCCTCGGGTCGCGCCTCGCTCGAGACGAGCTACCTGTACGCGCTGCTGGCGCGGATGTACGGCAACAACAACCTGCCCGACTCCTCGAACATGTGCCACGAATCGACCTCCGTGGCGCTACCGCAATCGATCGGCGTGCCGGTCGGCACCACGCGGCTGGAGGATTTCGAGTCGACGGACCTGATCCTGTTCTTCGGCCAGAACGTCGGCTCCAATTCCCCCCGGATGCTGCATCCGCTGCAGGAGGCCCGCCGCCGGGGCGTGCCGATCATCACCTTCAACCCCCTGCGCGAGCGGGGTCTCGAGCGGTTCACCAACCCGCAGGCGCCGCTGGAGATGCTGACCAACAGCTCCACGCAGATCTCGACCCAGTACCATCAGGTCAAGGCGGGCGGCGACCTCGCGGCGCTGACCGGAATGTGCAAGGCGATCCTCGCCGCCGACCGCGACGCCCTGGATGCCGGCCGGCCCCGCATCATCGACGTCGCCTTCGTCGAGGAGCACACCCACGGGCTGGCCGACTTCGTACGCTTCTGCGACGGCCAGGACTGGGCGGACCTGGAGAGCCGATCGGGCCTGAAGCGCGAGGCGCTGGAGGCGGCGGCCAGCGTCTACATGCGGGCGCGCAGCACCATCGGCATCTACGGCATGGGCCTGACCCAGCACCGCCGGGGCACCGAGACGGTGCAGATGCTGGTCAACCTCTTGCTCCTGCGCGGCAATATCGGCCGGCCCGGCGCCGGCATCTGCCCGGTGCGCGGGCACTCGAACGTGCAGGGCCAGCGCACGGTCGGCATCTCGGAGAAGCCGGAACTGGTGCCGCTCGACCGGCTCGCCGAGCAGTACGGCTTCGAGCCGCCGCGCGAGAAGGGCCTCAACACCGTCGAGGTCTGCGAGGGCGTGCTCGACGGGAGCGTGCGGGCCTTCATCGGGCTCGGGGGCAACTTCGTGCGCGCGGTGCCCGACACCGCCCGGATGGAGGAGGCGTGGCGGGGCTTGCGCCTCTCCGTGCAGGTCTCGACCAAGCTCAACCGGGCGCATCTGGTGCGCGGCGAGATCGCCTACATCCTGCCCTGCCTCGGCCGGATCGAGGTGGACCGGCAGGCGAGCGGGCCGCAGGCGGTCTCGATGGAGGATTCCTGCTCGGCCTTCCACGGCTCGCGCGGCGTGTCCGAGCCGGTGAGCGAGCATGTCCGCTCCGAGCCCTGGATCGTCGCCGAGATCGCCAAGGCGACGCTCGCGCCCAACCCCAAGGTCGATTGGGACGGCTGGGTGGCCGATTATTCGACGATCCGCGACAGCATCGAGGCGACCTATCCGGACACGTTCCGGGACTTCAACAAGCGGATGTTCGAGCCCGGCGGCTTCTACAAGCCGCTCGCCGCGCGCGACCGCAAGTGGGAGACGAAGACCGGCAAGGCCAACTTCATCGTGCCGCCGGGCCTCGAGGCCGACCCCGACATGCCGCGCTCCGACCGCTCGGTGATCGACCTGATCACGCTCCGCTCGAACGACCAGTTCAACACCACGGTCTACGGCTACGACGACCGCTTCCGCGGGGTGAAGGGCACGCGCCAAATCCTGTTCATGAACGAGAACGACCTTGCCCGCCTGGGGCTCGCGGACGGCGAGACGGTCGATGTGTCCACCGACGCCGACGACGACGTCGCCCGCGTCGTGCGGGGCCTGCGCGTGGTCCGCTACGACATCCCCGAGGGCAATTGCGGCGGCTACTACCCGGAGATGAACGTGCTGATCCCGCTCTGGCACCACGACGAGCAGGCCAAGACCCCGGCCGCCAAGGCGATCCCGGTGCGCGTCACCCCCGCGGTGCCGGAAGCCGTGACCGGCGGCGCCTGAGCGGGCTCTGGACGCGGGCGCTGCGGCCCGGCAAGGAGGCCGGGCCCCTCGACTCTCGGGCCCGCTCCGGACCTCCTTGCACCGATGACCGACACCGCACCGGACGGACGCCACGCCGCGCTCCTCGACCAGATCGGCGCGGGCGCCTCCGGTCTCGACCTCTCCGGAGCCGCGCTCGGGCGCGCGGGGCTGGCGCCGCTCGCCGATCCGGCGGCGTCCCCGCCCTGGTGGGATGCCGGCTGGGGCGGCCTCGCGCTGGCCGGGCGCGATCTTGGCGATGCCAAGCTGGAGGCGGCCGACCTCTCCGGCGCCAACCTGCACGGCGCCCGGCTCGGCGGTGTGGTCGGCCGCTCGGCCCGCTTCGACGGGGCGAATCTCGAGGAAGCCGACTGCGCGGGCGCCGACCTCAGCGGGGCGGGCTTTCGCGGGGCGGTGGCGGGCCAAGTCAGCTTCGCCGAGGCGATGCTGGAGGATGCCCGCTTCGGCGAGGCCGCCATGCGCTTCGCCAACTTCCGCCAGGCGCTCCTCGACGGGGCGGACTTTTCCGGTGCCGACCTCTGGGGTGCCGACTTCACCGGGGCGGACGCCGACTACACCAACTTCCGCCGTGCCCGCCTCGACGAGGCGAACCTCTCGGACGTCAACCTCACCCACGCGGATTTCGAGGGCGCGAGCCTGACCAAGGCGCGGCTCGTCGGCTCGCGCCTGCGCGGCGCGAACCTCGCCGGGGTCAAGCTCGACGGGGCCGACCTCTCGGGAGCGGACTTCTCCGACACCAGCCTCGTGCGGCTCAACCTCGCCACCTGCCGGCTGACCCACGCGCGCTTCGCGGGCGCCTTCGTCACCGGCACGCGGATGCGCGTCGAGCAGCTCGGCGGCGCGGTGGGCGAGGAGGTGGCGCAGGCCTACGAGGCCGCACAGGCGAGCTACCTCGCCCTGGAGCAGAACTGGCGCAGCATCGGCAGCCAGGACGCGGCGAGCTGGGCCTACAAGCGCGGGCGCCGCATGGGCCGGATGCAGGCCGGCGTCCAGGCACGCGCCGCCTGGACGGCGCGCGACCCGCGCGCCCTCGTCCGCCACGGCTACCGCTGGGTGGCCGACCGCTTCGTGGAGTGGCTGTGCGATTACGGCGAGAGCCTCTCGCGCATCGCCCGCGCCTTCGCGATCGTGATCCTGGTCTTCGGCCTGCTCTACGGCCTGACCGGCGGCATGATCCTGGAGGGCGAGGGCCGGGCGACCTACAACCCCATCGACCTGATGAGCTACAGCGCCCTCAACATGATGACGGCGAACCCGCCCGAGATCGGCATCAAGCCCACGGGCCGCATCGCCAACCTGCTGGTCGGCGTCCAGGGCGCGGCCGGCATCATCCTGATGGGCCTGTTCGGCTTCGTGCTGGGCAACCGGCTGCGGCGCTGAGGACGGCACGGGAGGACTCGGCATGCGCGATGGGACTCGACATCGGGGCGGACGGACGGCCCGCGCGGGTCTCGCCGCCGCGCTCCTGGGGCTCGCCCCCTGGCCGGCCGGCGCCCAGACGCCCGCCGAGCAGGCGCCGCCGGCCGCGACCGAGCCGGCGGACCGCCTGCCCGCCGCCTGCCGCGCCGGGATCGACGCGGGGGCGCGGGCGGCGGGGCTCGATCCGGCCCGGGTCGCGGCCCGGCTCGACGGGCTCGCGCCCGATCCGGCGATCCTGGCGGCGACGGGCGCGCAGGCCGAGTTCGTGCGCCCGATCTGGGCCTATATCGACGCCGCCGTCACCGAGGCGCGGGTCGCGGACGGACAGGCGCGCCTGCGCGACCTCGCGCCGACCTTCGCGGCACTCGAGGAGCGCTACGGCGTCGATCGCCACATCCTGGCGGCCTTCTGGGGCGTCGAGTCGAACTACGGCGGGGGGATGGGCGAGGCACCGGTGCTCCGCTCACTCGCGACGCTCGCCTGCGGCGACGGCGCTCGCGCCGGCTACTGGCGCGACGAGCTGGTCGCCGCCCTGCGAATCGCCGAGGCCGGCGACGGGCCCGACCCGCTCCTCGGCTCCTGGGCGGGCGCGATGGGGCATACCCAGTTCATGCCGAGCGTCTATCTCGCCCACGCGGTCGATTTCGACGGCGACGGGCGGCGCGACATCTGGCGCTCGGCCCCCGACGCGCTCGCCTCGACGGCGCAGTACCTGCGCGCGTCCGGCTGGCGGCCCGGCGAGGGCTGGGGCCAGGAGGTCGCGCTGCCGGCAGGGTTCGATTACGCCCTCGCCGACGAGACCACCGAGCGCAGCCTCGCCGAGTGGGCCGGCCTCGGCCTGCGCCCGGCCCGGGGCGAGCGCTTCGCGGATGCGGAGGCGCAGGCCGTCCTGATCCTGCCGGCCGGCGCGCGGGGGCCCGCCTTCCTGCTCCGGCCGAACTTCCGGGCGATCCTGCGCTACAACACGGCGCTCGCCTACGCGCTCACCGTCGGCCACCTCGCCGACCGCCTGCGCGGCGAGCCGGGTTTTTCTCGCGATTGGCCGCGGGGCGACCGCGCGCTCACCGTCTTCGAGATCCGCGACCTGCAGACGCGGCTCTCCGAACGCGGCCACGCGGCGGGGAGTGCGGACGGCAAGATCGGACCGCGGACGCGGGCGGCGATCCGCGCTTGGCAGGCCACGATCGGCCTGACGCCGGACGGCTACGCCGACCCGGCCCTGCTGGAGCGGATCCGGGCGGAGCGCTGAGGCTGCCACTCTCCCTCCCCCCTCTGCGGGGGAGGGAGAACCGGCGCCTCACGCCTTCACGATGTGCGCGCCCGCGAGGCCGTGCCGGGCGAGCGCGTTGCGGGTGTCGACCACCAGCGGCGCCTCGGCGGCGATCAGCGCGTAGTCGATCCCATCGTGGTCGGTGACGACGAGCGCCGCGTCGCAGGCCCGGAGCGCCTCCGGGGTCAGCGCCACGGAGCGGCGGCCGGCAAGCCCCGGATGGGCGCGGCTCGGCGGGATCTCGGGCACCAGCGGATCGTGGTAGGCGATCGATGCGCCGCGCTCCTCCAGGAGCGCGATCAGCTTGAGCGCCGGGCTCTCGCGCATGTCGTCGAGGTCGCGCTTGTAGGCGACACCGATCAGCAGGATCCGGGCGCCGCCGAGCGGCCGGCCGCGCTGCCGGTCGAGGGCCAGCGCCAGCCGCTCGACCACGTAGCGCGGCATGCCCCGGTTCACCTCGCCGGCGAGCTCGATGAAGCGGGTGGCGACGTCGAACTCCCGCGCCTTCCAGGTGAGATAGAACGGGTCGATCGGGATGCAGTGGCCGCCGAGCCCCGGGCCCGGCCAGAACGGCATGTAGCCGAAGGGCTTGCTGGCCGCCGCCTCGATCACCTCCCAGACGTCGATGCCCATGGCGTCGTAGACGACCTTCAGCTCGTTCACGAGCGCGATGTTGACGGCCCGGAAGATGTTCTCGGTGAGCTTCACGGCCTCGGCGGTCGCGGTCGAGGAGACCGGCACGGTGCGGGCCACGATCGCGCCGTAGAGCGCGTCGGCGAGGTCTCGCGCGCGCGAACCGTCTCCGCCCACGACCTTGGGCACCGTGCTCAGCGTGTGGGTGCGGTTGCCCGGGTCCTCCCGCTCCGGCGAGAAGGCGAGGAAGATCTCGCGCCCGCTCCTGAGGCCCGTCGCCTCGAGGATGGGCTTGACCACCTCCTCGGTGGTGCCGGGCCAAGTGGTCGATTCGAGCACGACGAGCTGACCGGGACGGAGCGTGCGGGCGATGTCGGCGGCGGTGGCGCGGATGTAGGAGAGGTCGGGCTCGCGCTGCGGCGTCAGCGGCGTCGGCACGCAGATCAGGATGGCGTCGCATCGGCCGAGCTCGCCCATGTCGGCGCTGGCCCGGAAGCGGCCGGTGGCGAGCGCGGCGCGCATCCCGTCCGTGTCGAGATGGCTGATCACCGGCTCGCCCGCGTTGATGCGCGCGACCCGGTCCGGGTTGATGTCGAGGCCGATCACGCAGAAGCCCGCCCGCACGGCGGCGAGCGCCAGCGGCAGTCCGACATAGCCGAGGCCGATCACCCCGACGACGGCCGTGCGCTCGGCGAGGCGGCGGGCCAGAGCGTCCGCGAGATCGTCCATGCAAAAGGTCTCAATGGTAGGGGTCGGCGGCGTCGCGCAGGCCGTCGCCCAGGAAGTTGAAGGCCAGCACCGTGACGAGCACCGGCAGGACCGGCACCAGCAGCCAGGGGTAGAGCTGGACGGCGGCGAGGTTCTGGGCCTCGTTGAGGAGCACGCCCCAGCTCGTCACCGGGGGGCGCAGGCCGAGCCCGAGGAAGGACAGGGCCGTCTCGCCCAGGATCATGCCGGGGATCGAGAGCGTCGCCGAGGCGATCAGGTGGCTCATGAAGTTCGGGATCAGGTGCCGGGCGATCACGCGCGTCGGCGAGGCGCCCATCAGCTCGGCGGCGGCGACGAAATCCTCCTCGCGCAGCGCCAGCAGCTTGCCGCGCACGGCCCGCGCCAGCCCCGGCCAGTCGAGCAGCCCCAGGATGATCGTGATGCCGAAGAACACCCAGAGCGGGCTCCAGTTCGGCGGCAGCGCCGCCGAGAGCGCGAGCCAGAGCGGCAGTTCGGGCAGGGAGCGCACCAGCTCGATCAGGCGCTGGATCGCGGCATCCACCACCCCGCCGAAATAGCCCGCTAAGCCGCCGAACAGCAGCCCCAGCGCGAAGGAGATCGCCACGCCCACGAGCCCGATCACGAGCGAGATGCGCGTGCCGTAGATCATGCGCGAGAGGATGTCGCGCCCGAGCCGG
>NZ_LSIX01000059.1:0-296 GCF_001556475.1 Methylobacterium sp. CCH5-D2
CGCAGAGGCGCCCGGGGCACCGGCTGACCGGCCGGTGACGCGGGAACCGCCGCGCCGCCCATGCACCCGCTCCGACGGTCATCCGGTACAGGCTCCCTGCTGCGGCGCCGCGGCGGGGTGCAGGCCCCGCCGCGACACCGGGGCGGCGCGTGCGAGGTATGTACTTGTTTTGTTCTCAGATGTCCAGACTTTTGTCTTAGAGAAGGCGCGCGATCGCAGCCGCCTCTTCCTCCCCCGCACCGCAGGGCGATCGCATATGCCGAGCGAGCCTAACCCCGGTCAGGCGCGGGTCCCCT
>NZ_LSIX01000602.1:0-7354 GCF_001556475.1 Methylobacterium sp. CCH5-D2
GGCCCGCCGTTCCTTCCGTGCCTGCACCGGCCATGCTCGTCCGATCCGTTCCGTAACGCCCAACCTTGGACTGCCTCCGACCTGCCGGCCGGCTTGTTGACAGCCCCTCCCCCCGCTTGTACCCGCCCAAACCCGAGCCGGTACAGCCGCCGGGCCCCGTCCGCGGCACCGGGACGCTTATTCCAAGACACAACGCGGACGCGCCATGCCCCGTTTGGTGATGAAGTTCGGCGGCACGTCCGTCGCCAACGTGGACCGGATCCGCAACGTGGCCGCCCACGTGGCCCGCGAGGTCGCGGCCGGCTACGAGGTCGCGGTCGTGGTCTCGGCCATGTCGGGCAAGACGAACGAACTCGTCGCCTGGGTGAAGGACGCCGACCCGCTCTACGACGCCGCCGAGTACGACGCCGTGGTGGCCTCGGGCGAGCAGGTCACCTCCGGCCTCCTCGCGATCGCCCTGCGCAAGATGGGTATCCCGGCCCGCTCCTGGCAGGGCTGGCAGGTCCCGATCCTCACCTCCGACGCGCACGGCTCGGCCCGCATCGCGGAGATCGACGGCGCGCGGCTGGATGCCGGCTTCAAGCGCGGCGAGGTCGCGGTGATCGCGGGCTTCCAGGGCATGCATGCCGAGACCGGCCGGCTGACGACCCTCGGCCGCGGCGGCTCGGACACCAGCGCGGTGGCGGTCGCCGCCGCCATCGGCGCCGAGCGCTGCGACATCTACACGGACGTGGACGGCGTCTACACCACGGATCCCCGCGTCGTGCCGAAGGCCAAGCGCATGGAGCGCGTGACCTTCGAGGAGATGCTGGAGATGGCCTCGCTCGGCGCCAAGGTGCTGCAGGTCCGCTCCGTCGAACTCGCCATGGTGCACCGGGTGCCGACCACCGTGCGCTCCTCCTTCGATCCGCCGGAGGCCGCGCGCCCCGGCACCCTCATCTGCGACGAGGACGACATCGTGGAACAGCAGATCATCACCGGGATCGCCTTCTCGCGCGACGAGGCGCAGATCACGCTGCGCCGCGTGAAGGACAGCCCTGGCGTCGCCGCGGCGATCTTCGGCCCGCTCGCCGACGCCAACATCAACGTCGACATGATCATCCAGACGGTCTCGGGCGACGCCTCGACCACCGACATGACCTTCACGGTCCCGGCCGCCGACTACGAGCGCGCCCGCACCGTGCTCGACCAGCAGGCCGAGACGATCGGCTTCGCCCAGATCGAGGGCGCCACCGACGTGGTGAAGGTCTCGGCCATCGGCGTCGGCATGCGCTCCCACGCGGGCGTGGCCGCCAAGGCGTTCCGTGCGCTCGCCGCCAAGGGCATCAACATCCGGGCGATCACCACCTCGGAGATCAAGTTCTCCGTCCTCATCGACGCGGCCTATACGGAGCTTGCCGTTCGCACGCTCCACTCGCTATACGGCCTCGATCAGGCCTGAACCTCCGGGGGGAAGGGCGCCTCACGCGGCCCGCGCCGTCCGGCGTCACGGTTGCAGGGCTGGTGAGAGCCGAACCGGCCCCCGACGCTGGATGACGAGACGATGCCCGCTGCGCCCGGAGGCCCGCGCCTGCTGCTGCGCCGCCTCCGCGAAGCGATGGCGGAGCCGGTCAGCGCACAGGCGCGCCTCGACCGCATCGTCGTCCTGATCGCCGCCAACGTGGTGGCCGAGGTCTGCTCGGTCTACGTGCTGCGCGACGACAACACCCTGGAACTCTTCGCCACCGAGGGCCTCAACCGCGAGGCCGTGCACCTCACCCGCATGCGGGCGGACGAGGGCCTCGTCGGCCTGATCGCCAAGACCGCCGAGCCGCTGGCGCTCTCCGACGCGCAGCAGCACCCGGCCTTCTCCTACCGCCCCGAGACGGGCGAGGAATCCTTCCACGCCTTCCTCGGCGTGCCGCTGCTGCGCGCGGGCAACACGCTCGGCGTGCTCACCGTCCAGAACAAGACCTACCGGGTCTACTCGGAAGAGGAGATCGAGGCGCTCCAGACCACCGCGATGGTGCTCTCGGAGATGATCGCCTCGGGCGAGTTGCAGGCGCTCGCCCCCGACGCCGGCACCGCCGCGCGCCGCGCGGTCAGCGTGCGGGGCACGGTGCTGGCCGAGGGGATCGGCCTCGGCCACGTGGTCCTGCACGAGCCGCGCATCGTCGTGAAGCGGCTGATCGCCGAGAACAGCGAGCGCGAGACCGCCCGCCTCGAGACGGCGATCGAGAACGTGCGCTCGGCCATCGACGACCTCGTCGAGCGCGGCGACAAGCTCGGCACCGCCGAGTCCCGCGAGGTGCTGGAGACCGTGCGCATGTTCGCGCACGACAAGGGCTGGCTGCGCCGGATGCGCGAGGCGGTCGGCTCCGGCCTGACGGCGGAAGCCGCGGTCGAGCGGGTGCAGTCCGACAACCGCGCCCGCATGATGCGCCAGAGCGACCCCTATCTCCGGGACCGCCTGCACGACCTCGACGACCTCACGAACCGCCTGCTGCGCGAGCTCGTCGGCCAGGAGGCGGTCGGCCTGGCCGGCTCCATCCCCGAGAACGCCATCCTGGTCGCCCGCTCGATGGGCCCGGCGGCGCTGCTCGACTACGAGCCCGCGCGCCTGCGCGGCCTCGTGCTGGAGGAGGGCGGGCCGACGAGCCACGTCGCGATCGTGGCGCGCGCGCTCGGCATCCCGGCGGTGAGCGAGGTGGAGAACGCCTCGGCGCTCTGCGATTCCGCCGACGCCATCATCGTGGACGCGGTGGCGGGCGAGGTCCATGTCCGGCCCGGCCCCGAGATCGAGGCGGCCTACGCCGAGATGGTGCGCCTGCGCGCCCGGCGGCAGGAGCAGTACCGGGCCCTGCGCGACGTGCCGGCCGTCACCCGCGACGGGGTGCGCATCGGCCTCAACCTCAACGCGGGGCTTCTCGTCGACCTCACCCATCTCAACGAGACGGGCGCGGAGGGCGTCGGCCTGTTCCGCACCGAATTGCAGTTCATGGTGGCGCAGCGCATGCCGTCGGCGGCCGAGCAGCAGGCGCTCTACCGGGCGGTCCTCACCGCCTCCGGCGACAGGCCGGTCACGATCCGCACGCTCGACATCGGGGGCGACAAGATCCTGCCCTACATGCCCAAGCTCGAGGAGGAGAACCCGGCGCTCGGCTGGCGGGCGATCCGCATCGGCCTCGACCGGCCGGCGCTGCTGCGCGTCCAGCTGCGCGCCCTCCTGAAGGCCTCTGACGGGCACCCGCTCAAGATCATGTTCCCGATGGTGGCGACCGTGGACGAGTTCGTCCGAGCCCGCGCCATCGTCGAGCGCGAGAAGGCGCATCTGCGCCGCCACGGCTACGCGCTGCCCGCCGACTGCAAGCTCGGCGCGATGATCGAGGTGCCCTCGCTGCTCTTCCAGATCGACGAGATCGCGCGGGAAGCGGACTTCCTCTCGGTCGGCTCGAACGACCTGATGCAGTTCCTGTTCGCGGTCGATCGCGAGAATCGGCGCGTGGCCCACCGCTTCGACCCGCTCTCGGTCGCGGCGATCCGGGCCTTCCGGCTGATCGCCGAGCGCGCCGAGGCCGCGGGCTGCCCGGTCACGGTCTGCGGCGAGATCGGCGGGCGCCCGCTCGACGCCATGGCGCTGATCGGGATGGGCTTCCGCAACTTCTCGATGTCGCCGGCCGCGATCGGCCCGGTGAAGGCGATGGTGCTCAGCCTCGACGCGGGCGCGGTCACCGAACTCATCGACAGCGAGATGGCCCGCGGGCACGACGGCGACAGCCTGCGTCCCGCGCTCGCGGCCTTCGCCAAGGCGCACGGCGTGCCCATCTAGGGGACAGACGCGCCGCGCGTCCGTTCTCGCCATTCCTTGAGTCACGAACATACCAGGGCGATGATCCCCTTTCCCCCCGAGCGCCTCGACGCGATCCTGACCCGTCACGACATCGTCACCGCGACGCTCGCGGCCGGCACCCTCGAGTCCGACGCCGTGGTGCAGCTCTCGCGCGAGCTCTCCGACCTCGACCCCGTGGTCGCGGCGATCCACGCCTACCGGGCGGCGGTGGCCAACCTCGCCGGCATCGAGGCGATGATCGACGAGCCCGGCCAGGATTCCGAGATGCGCGCGCTCGCCGCCGAGGAGAAGCCGGAGGCGGAAGCGGCTCTGGAGCGGGCGCACCGCGCGCTCCAGCTGATGCTGCTGCCCAAGGACGCCGCCGACGAGAAGAGCGCGATCCTCGAGGTCCGCGCCGGCACCGGCGGCGACGAGGCGGCGCTCTTCGCGGGCGACCTGTTCCGGATGTACGCCAAGTACGCCGAGTCGAAGGGCTGGCGCGTCGAGGTGATCTCGGAGAGCGAGGGCACGGTCGGGGGCTACCGCGAGGTCGTGGCCGAGGTGAAGGGCCGCGGCGTCTTCGCGCGGCTCAAGTTCGAGAGCGGCGCCCACCGGGTCCAGCGCGTGCCCGACACCGAGACGCAGGGGCGCATCCACACCTCGGCGGCGACCGTGGCGGTGCTGCCCGAGGCCGAGGAGGTCGACATCGCGATCAACGAGGCCGACCTGAAGATCGACACCATGCGGGCGCAGGGCGCGGGCGGCCAGCACGTCAACAAGACGGAATCGGCGATCCGCATCACCCACGTGCCCTCGGGGATCGTGGTGTTCGTGCAGGAGGAGCGCTCGCAGCACAAGAACCGGGCCCGCGCGATGGCGCTGCTGCGCGCCCGCCTCTACGAGGCCGAGCGCTCGGCCAAGGACTCGGCGCGCGCCGCCGACCGCAAGGCCCAGGTCGGCTCCGGCGACCGCTCGGAGCGGATCCGCACCTACAACTTCCCGCAGGGGCGCGTGACCGACCACCGCATCAACCTGACCCTCTACCGGCTGGAGGAGGTGCTGGCCGGCCCGGCTCTGGACGACCTCGTGGACGCGCTGGTGACGGAGCACCAGGCCGAGCTGCTCGCCGCCGAGGGGATGGCGTGAGCCGCGAAGCGGCTCCCCCTCCCTCCTCTGCGGGGGAGGGAGGGCTGGAGCCCAGTACGTCCCGCCGCGCCGCCCTGCGGCACCTCACTGAACACCTCGCCGCCGCGGGCATCGACAACCCGGCGGGCGAGGCGCGCTTCCTCGTCCTCGACCTGCTCGGCCTGGAGCCCTTCGACCTCGTCGGCGCGGGCGAGGTGCCGCTCGGCCCCGAGGGCGCGGCGCGCCTCGTGGACGCCCTCGGCCGCCGCTTGGCGGGCGAGCCGGTGGCGCGCATCCTCGGCGCCTGGGAGTTCTGGGGCCTGCCCTTCCGGCTCTCGCCCGAGACCCTGGTGCCGCGCCCCGACACCGAGACGGTGATCGACACCGCCCTGCGCCTCCGGCCCGACCGGAGCGCGCCCCTGCGCATCCTCGATCTCGGCACCGGCAGCGGCTGCATCCTGACGGCCCTGCTCCACGAATACCCCCGCGCCTTCGGGGTCGGGCTCGACCGGGATCCGGCCGCGCTCCGCACCGCCCGAAGCAACGCCGACCGCAACGGCGTCGGCGCCCGCGCAGCCTTCCTGGCGGGCGATTGGTGCGATCCGCTCGCCGGCCCCCCTTTCGATCTCGTGGTGTCGAACCCACCTTACATCGCGACGGGGGTGATCGCGGGCCTCGCCCGCGAGGTGCGGGACCACGATCCGCCGGCGGCGCTCGACGGCGGCGCCGACGGGCTCGCGGCCTACCGGCGCATCCTCGCGGCCCTTCCGGAACGCCTCGCCCGGGGCGGGGCGGCACTCTTGGAGATCGGCTTCGACCAGGCCGGGGATCTCGACGCGCTGGCCCGGGACTTCGTGCGGCGCGAGACCGTACGGGACTTGGCCGGCCACGACCGCGTCATGATCCTGGCGCAGGAGATGCGGTGAATCCGGAGCCCGCCGAGCCGGCTCCTCAAGACTCACGAACCCCGTGATCTGCAACGGGCTGGAAAAAATGCTTGTTGGCTTTCCCAATCCCCGTTAATGTCGGCTTGCAGATCGCGAACGTTTCGTTAAGACGAGCGGGTGTAAGGTCGGTGACGATCTCCTCCGCCGAATTGTTCGCCGATCTTCTGGCTACCGGACAAGCGCGTTCCCGTTTCAGCGCCGCGGTCCGGTGCCGTTCGAGCCTGACAATCGATCGGCGTCCCTGACGCCGACAGGAGCCCGAGGCATCGGGCAGGCGGCCGGGAGGCCGGCGGATGGCCGAGGTCATCCCGGCGCGGACCGCACGGGCGGGCCGCCGCAGGAGCCGGCCGCGATCGCCCGCGAGGCGCAGCCTCGAGCGGGGATCGGCCGACCGCACGCCCGACACCAGACGCCTTTCGCGTGAACGAGGGTCATCTGAGACCGATGAGACCAAACCAGAACCGACGGATGCGCGGCCGCAACAGGCCGAAGGGGCCGAACCCGCTGACCCGTTCCTACGAGTCCAACGGCCCCGACGTTAAGCTCCGCGGCACCGCCCAGCACATCGCCGACAAGTACGCCCAGCTCGCGCGCGACGCGCTGGCGGCGGGCGATCCCGTCGCGGCGGAGAACTACTTCCAGCACGGCGAGCACTATTTCCGCATCATCTCCGGTGCGCAGGAGCAGAACCGGCCGCAGGCCGGCCTCGGCTACGCCCGCCAGTCCTTCGAGGACGAGATGGAGGAGGGCGACGAGGAGGGCCAGGGCTCGGGGCCGAACGGCCAGGGCTACGGCGCCTACGGCGACGAGTACGGCGACCCCGGCCAGCAGCCCCAGCCCTACGAGTCCCGGCCCGACTACCAGCAGGACGGCCGCCAGAACCGCGGCGAGCGCCGCGAGCGCTTCCAGAACAACCGCAACGAACGTCCGCGCTACGAGAACCAGGGCCGCCAGGACGGACGTCCGGACCGGCAGGACTACCAGCCGCGCCAGGATTACGGCCGGCAGGACAACCGCCAGGACAGCCGCCAGGACGGGCCCCGCGAGAGCCGCTACGAGAACGGCCGCGGCGAGTTCCAGCGCGGCGAGCGTCAGGAGCGTCAGGACAGGCCCGAGCGCCAGGATCGTCCCGAGCGCCAGGATCGTCCCGAGCGCCAGGATCGCCCCGAGCGCCAGGAGCGCCCCGAGCGTGACCGTCAGGAGGCCCGGCCGGAGCGCGCCGAGCGCCAGGACCGGCCCGAGCGGACCGAGGCCCGCGCGGAGCAGACGCCGCGCGAGGGCACGCACCGCCGCGAGCGCCGCCGCGAGGAGCCGCGCGCCATCGAGGAGGCGCCCGCCGGCCTGCCCGCCTTCCTGATGACGCCGCCGCGCCCGGCCCCCGCGCCGGAGCCACAGCCCGCCGAGGCCCCGCCGCCGCCGGCCGAGGCCGCCGCCGAGGAGGCACCCGCGCCGAAGACGCGCCGCCGCCGTCGCC
>NZ_LSIX01000603.1:0-1757 GCF_001556475.1 Methylobacterium sp. CCH5-D2
GAGGCGGCGGGCCTGCCGGCACCGATCCTGCCGCCGCCGCGCGAGACGCCGACCGCCGCCGACGAGGCGCTGACGGTGCTGGCGGCGAGCGCCGAGGGGAGCGTGGTCGCACCGGGCACCGCGCAGGCGGGCGGCCTGCTGGCCCCCCTTCAGCCAGGCGCCGCCGGCGCGCCGGTGCTGGACCGCGCCGGTAGGCTCGCGGGCATCGTGGCCCGCTACCCCGGTGCGCCGCGCCTCGTGGCCGGCATCGTGCCACCGGCGAGCCAGCCGCTCGTGCAGGGCGAGGCCGTGGCCGGCTTCCTGCGCCGGAACGGCATCGCCCCCGCGGCCGCTGCGCCGGGCGGCTCCGCGGGGGCGCTGGCCGGCGCGGTCGCGCCGGCCGTGGTGGCGATCACCTGCGCGCGCTGATCACCCGAGCGTCGCGCGCGGGCGATCGCGGGGTCAGAGCCGCCCGGTGGCGAGCAGCACGATCAGGATGATCAGCAGGATGCCGCCGAGGCCGAAGCCGGGGCCGCGATATGCGCCCCCGCCGAGGAAGCCGCCGCCGCCGAAGGCGAGAATGATCAGGATGATCAGCAGAATCGTGACGAGGGACATGCTGCGTATACTCCGGCAGCTGCACGGGATGTGAGCTTGGCCATTCAAACGCCGGTACGGTCCGCTTCGTTCAGTCGCGTCACGCTTTTCTTGACAGGACGGCGACAGGTGGCGGGCCGCCGGCCGGGGCGGTGCGAAGCGTTCGCACGGTGCCGGAGCCGGTCGCCTCGCAGGTGCGGGAACACACGGATCGTCCCGAACCGGCGGGCGTATCACTCGTTCCGTCACTGCATTCGGCCAAGGACAGCCGGAGCGACCAAGACCGCGTCCAGACGATCTTTCTCACTCCACCCTAGACCGGATGATTTCCTCGAACCCCAAGACCACGGGAGATCATCATGACGTCTCGCATCATTGCCGCCGCGCTGCTCGCCGCGACCCTCGCGTCGCCGGCCCTCGCCCAGGGCCTCGACTCGCGCCACAGCCCCTACCCGGCCTCCGCCTATCCGGGCTACGTCGCGCCCGGCGCGTCCCGCGCGGTCGGGCCGCGCGTCACGGCCTCGGCCTATCGCTATTCCGGCCAGCATGCCGGCGGCCCCGCCGGCGCTCTCGTCCGCAACTGAGCCGTTTCCGAAGGCCCGCCCGGCACCGCCGCGGCGGGCCTTCCCGCGCGACGCCGCCTCGGTGCGGCGTCGGCGGCGGCGCGGCCGGCTTCTCGTCCTTCGGAAGGACCCGCGAGAAGCGCGAGGCTGTCGGAGGCCACCGGCACCTTCGAGCCCGGTTCTTCCCCTGTGTTCGATGGCGTCCGGCAAGTCGCAGCCGGTCCTTTGTGCGTTGCCGCGCGGACGATGCGCCGCAGGAAACCACGGGCGGACCTCATGGTTGCCTCTCTACACGCCGGAACGTCCGGCACGGAGCCTCCATGACCAAGACATTCGCCATCAGCGCCCTGGCGCTGCTCTTCACCGTGCCTGCCCTGGCGCAGGGGCTGGTCCGCGGGCCGGGGACGACCGGGGCCATCGTGCTGCCCCAACCGAACACGACCGGAAACGACCCGAGCCTGATCATCGCGCGCGGCAGCACGGGCGCGGAGACCGTCACGACGAACTCGGCGGCCGGCGGCAATGCGGGCCAGCCCGAGCGGGCGATCCCGCAGGGCAGCGCGAACGGCGGCGGCAGCAGCCGCTGAACGAGAGGCGGCGGGCCCTCAGGCCCGCCAG
>NZ_LSIX01000604.1:0-4840 GCF_001556475.1 Methylobacterium sp. CCH5-D2
CGCCAGCGAGACCGCGACCGCGCTGGTCGCCGCCTGCATCATGGTCCCGCAGGCTGTGCTGGCGGTCTGCGCGCCGGCGGTCGGGCGCGCCGCCGAGCGCTACGGGCGCTATCCGGTGCTGCTCGTCGGCTTCGCGGCCCTGCCCGTGCGCGGCCTGCTCTTCGCCTACACCACCGACCCCTACCTGCTGGTCGCGATCCAGGTCCTCGACGGCGTCTCGGCCTCGGTGCTCGGCGTGATGGTGCCGCTCGTCGTCTCGGACCTCACCCGCGGCACCGGACGGTTCAACCTCGCCCTCGGGGCGGTCGGCACCGCCATGGGCATCGGCGCGGCGCTGTCCACGTCGCTGGCCGGCGTCATGGCCGACCGGCTCGGCAGCCAGACCGCGTTCCTGGGCCTCGCCGTCGTCGGGCTGGCCGCCTTCCTGCTCGTCTCCCTCGCCATGCCGGAGACCCGGCGCGGTCCGGAGCCGGCGTGAGCGCGGCGCGGCACCGGAATCGCATATCGGTCAAGCGCCGTTCAGATTCCGCGGTTAAAACGGGGTAGGGGGCCTGCTCGCCGCGGCCGCGTGCAACATATGGTAACGCTGTCGCGTTGCCGCCTCGTGCCGGCCCGCCCTCGCCCGTGATCATCCGCACCGCAACACCCTGTCCGCCGCGCATCAGCGTCGTTCGAAATCGAGATCTCATCGCGATGGAAGACCTCTGCCAATACGCCGACAGGCCGTTCGCCTTCGTGGGGCGCTACCTCCGGCGCCGCTGGCTGCCGCATCTGGTGATCCTGGTCTCGGTGCTGGGCGCCGTCGGCTTCTCGGTAAGCACGGATTACGCGCTGAAGGGCGTGGTCGACGCGCTCGGCAAGGGGCCGGAGGCCAACCTCGTCTGGGGGGCGCTCGCCGTCCTCATCGCCTTCATCGCCGCCGACAACCTGCTCTGGCGCGTGGCCGCGCTGGTAGGCGCCTTCACGTTCGTGGGGGTGACCGGCGACATCCGCCGCGACCTGTTCCGGCACATGACCGGCCACTCGCCGACCTTCTTCTCCGACCGGCAGCCGGGCACGCTGGCGTCCCGCATCACGGCGACCTCGAACGCGATCTTCACGGTCGAGAACATGTTCGTGTTCAACGTGATGCCGCCCTGCGTCGCGGCCGTGGGCTCACTGATCTACATCAGCACCGTCAACGTCACGATGGCGGCGGTGCTCGCCGCGGTCTTCGCCTCCGTCGTCGTGCTGATGTTCAAGATGGCGTCCGCCGGCAAGCCGCTGCACCACGACTTCGCCGCCAAGGCCGCGAGCGTGGACGGCGAGATGGTCGATCTCGTCGGCAACATGCCGCTCGTGCGCGCCTTCTCGGCCTTCAAGCGCGAGGGAATCCGCTTCGAGGGCACGATCAAGACCGAGATGAGCGCGCGCCGCTCGTCGCTGCTCTATCTCGAGAAGCTGCGCATCGTGCACGCGGTGCTCACCGTGCTGGCGATCTTCGGCCTGCTCTACTGGGCGATCTCGATGTGGCAGATCGGCCAGGCCACGAACGGCCAGGTCGTGCTGGTCTGCACGCTCGGCATCCGCATCCTGGCCGCGACCCGCGACCTCGCGGTCGCCCTGGTCGATGCCACCCAGCACACCGCCCGCCTGTCCGAGGCCCTGCACACCCTGCTGCAGCCGCACGATCTCGTCGATCACCCGGAAGCCAAGGCGCTCACCGGACAGGGAGCCCGGATCACCTTCAACCACGTCGCCTTCGATTACCCGGACGGCCGCTCGGTCTTCACGGATTTCGACCTCGGCATCGAGCCGGGCCAGAAGGTCGGCCTCGTCGGCAAGTCGGGCGGGGGCAAGTCGACCCTGTTCTCGCTGATCCAGCGCTTCTACGACGTGAAGGGCGGGCAGATCCTGATCAACGACCAGAACATCGACCGCGTGACCCAGGAATCGCTGCGCGAGGCGATCACGGTGGTGCCGCAGGACGTGTCGATGTTCCACCGCTCCCTGCGCGAGAACATCCGCTACGGCCGGCCCGACGCGACCGACGAGGAGGTCTGGAAGGCGGCCGAGGCCGCGCACTGCACCGACTTCATCAAGGCCCTGCCGGAGGGCTTCGACACGATCGTGGGCGACCGCGGCGTGAAGCTCTCGGGGGGCCAGCGCCAGCGCATCGCCATCGCGCGCGCCATCCTGAAGAACTCGCCGATCCTGCTCCTCGACGAGGCGACCTCCGCGCTCGACGCCGAGTCCGAGGAGGCGATCCGCCACGCGCTCGCCAACCTGATGGAGGGCCGCACCGTGATCGCGATCGCCCACCGCCTCTCGACGCTGAAGGACTTCGACCGGATCGTCGTGCTGGAGGGCGGCCGGATCATCCAGGACGGCTCGCCCGAGAAGCTCACGCATCTCGACGGCTTCTACCGCGAGTTGATCAAGAAGGAATCGATGTCGCTGGCCCAGGCCGCGGCCTGAGCCGGCGCGTCGGCGCGCTGTCCGTCGGGGGCAGTGCGGGCCATCCTTGCCGCCGTCATCCCAGGGCGCCGAAGGCGAACCTGGGATGACGGCGGGGAAGCCGGACCGGGGCGGTCGCCCTCGGCTCAGGCCGCCCGCGCAGCAGCCAGCGTCGCGTGCTCGGCCTGCACCAGCACGTCGAGGGCGCCCCAGGGCTTCTGGATGAAGACCGCCTCCTTGGGCATCCGAGCGTCGCCGCGCGCATCCTCGCCCGACGTCACGACGACCCGGACATCCGGCCAGCGGTCCTCGACCGTGCGGGCGAGCGAGATGCCATCCATCGCGCCCGGCAGGCGGACGTCGGCGAAGAGCAGGGCGACGTTGACGTCGCTGCGCTCCAGGATGGAGATCGCGTCCTCCGCGCTCGCGCACGCGATGACGTCGAGGTCGGTCTCCTCCAGGACCGCGGCGGCGAGGTTGCGGACCGCGTCGTCGTCCTCCACCACGAGGGCGACGGGACAGTCTGGCAGTGCTTGACCCATGGGGTCTCCTTCGATCTTCGAGATGCCTGTCGGTAGCCTCCACGGTGCGGCCTCGTTGCTGGGCCGCTGATTCCCCGATTCGGCGATGGTGCGCCGCCTGGAACGCAGGAACAAGAGTCGTGCGCGGCCGATGCGCCGGAGGCGGGACTGATCGGCGCGTTCGACCGTGCGTGCGGGTTGCCCGCTGTGCCGGCAACGCACCAGGCCGGCACCTGTTGCGCCGCGTTAAGAACCTGTTCACCCTGTCAGGCCGTAAATGACCGTTCCATGACGGCGGGTGCCGTGACGGTACGCCCCTTGCGTGTCGGATGGGCTCGGAACGGAGCCGCGGGCCGAATGGGCGTCTCGATTGCGCCGCACCCGCGTCACGCGGTGGGCGCGAACGGCGTGCTCCATCACGGATCGCGCGAATTGGGGGTGTGCGTCAGCCATGTGCCGCTTTCTCGCCTACAGCGGTGAGCCGGTCTTCCTGTCCGAGCTGGTCTGCGCGCCCGCGCATTCCCTGGTGCACCAGTCGCTGCACGCCGACGAGGGGAAGACCGAGACCAACGGGGACGGCTTCGGCATCGGCTGGTACGGCGAGCGGGCCGAACCCGGCGTCTACCGGGACATCTCCCCGGCCTGGTCGGACGAGAACCTCGTGAACCTCTGCGGGCAGGTCCGCGCCCGGACCTTCTTCGCCCATGTGCGCGCCGCCACCGGCACCGCCACCGCGCGGGCGAACTGCCACCCCTTCGCGCACGGCCCCTACCTGTTCATGCACAATGGCCAGATCGGCGGCTATCACCGGATCAAGCGGCGCCTGGAGGCGCTGATCCCGGACGCGCTCTACGACCGCCGCCGCGGCAGCACGGATTCCGAGGCGATCTTCCTGCTGGCGCTCGCCAACGGGCTGGCCGACGACCCCGTCGGCGCGATGGCGGAGACGCTGGCCCAGGTGCGCGGCCTGATGCAGGGCGCGGGCGTCTGCGAGCCCCTGCGCTTCACCGCGCTCCTCACGGACGGCGAGACCCTGACGGCCTATCGCTGGGCCTGCGACGGGCGCCCGCCGAGCCTGTACTACCGCGAGACCGAGACCGGGCTGGTGGTGGTCTCCGAGCCGATCGACGGCTGCCGCGAGGGCTGGACCGTGGTGCCGAAGGGCGGGACCCTGCGAGCGCGCCGCGGCGGACCGGTCACGGTGCAGGGCCCCGAACTCGGCGCGTCGGCGGCGCGGGCACGCGTGGCGGCCTGATCCGGCGCGCGGGCCAAGCGCCGCACCCGGCAGCGTGAACGGACGCGGCGGCGGCGCGTTCCCCCGGCCGGAGACAGAGGAACCCCATGCAGCAGACCGAGTACGGCCGGACCGCGGCCAACGCCCCCACCCACCGCGTCGGCGAGGACGTCAACGAGGTCGATCAGCTCTCCAGCGTCACGCTGCTGGGACTGGCCGTCGCCGGAGCGGTGGTCATGCTGCTGCTGGTGCGCCTCGCGGGGGGCTGAGGCGTCCGTCCGCGGACGCCCGATGCTGCCGCGCTAGTCCGCCCGGGCGATGCAGTCCGCGATCGCCTCGAGCAGGCCCGCATCCTCGCCCGCCATCGCGTCCATCGCCGCCATGCGGCGCAGCACGGTCGCGGCGATCGCCTCCTCCACGGTATCCTCCGCGTAGGCGTAGTGGATCACCGCGGCCTCGCCGTCGCGGTGGCAGCGGCCCTCGATCTGGGCGAGCTGGATCGCGCTGTGGCGCATGTCGTGGACGACGAGCGCGCGGGTCCGCTCGCCGCCCGGCAGCTCGTTCCGGTGCAGCGAGATCGATTCGGTGACCGTGAAGACGACGGCATCGAGCGCGCCCGTCTGGAAGGCGAGGCGGGCGGCCTCGTTAC
>NZ_LSIX01000605.1:0-608 GCF_001556475.1 Methylobacterium sp. CCH5-D2
GCGATGCCGTGCGCGCCGCCTACGGTCTCGCCTTCGTGCAGAACCTCGTCTCGGCGGCCCTCAGGGCGGCGCCGGTGGGCCAAGCGGCGGGCACCCGGGTGATCGCCGGGCTGACGCCGCGCGTCGCGGCGCTCGCAGATTCCGTGGCGGGACTCGATCCCGACGCGGTCGGCTCGGCCACCTTCCGGCTCGATCTCGGATCCTTCCGGCACGAGACGCAGTACTCGCGGATCTTCCGCTCGTGAGCGGCCTCGACCTCGCGCGTTTGCGCGCCGACACGCCCGGGACGGCGCACGGCATCCACCTCAACAATGCCGGTGCGAGCCTGATGCCGCGGCCCGTGGTCGAGGCGGTGAAGGCCCATCTCGACCTCGAGGCGGCCTGGAGCGGGCACGGCGCGGCCGAGCGGGAGGCCGAACGCCTCGCGGGGGTCTACGCGAGCGTCGCCCGACTGATCGGGGCGGCGCCCGACGAGATCGCGCTCGCGGAGAGCGCGACGCGGGCGTGGCAGATGGCCTTCTACGCGCTGGCCCGCGGTTTCCGTCCCGGAGACCGGCTCCTCGTCGGCCGGCAGGAATACGGCGCGAACCTCATCGCCCTGCGGCAGG
>NZ_LSIX01000606.1:0-2495 GCF_001556475.1 Methylobacterium sp. CCH5-D2
CGGTGCGCACCGCGCACGGCCTGCCCGGTTCGCTGGCGCCGCTCGGCGCGGCGGCCGGTCTGCCGGCCCTGCCGAGCCTCCGGCTCTCTCTGCAGACACCGCGGGTCGGTGCCGGTCCCGCGGTCGAGCACGTGGCCGCGACGCTGCGCGAGACCTTCGCCGAACCGGGCCGCTGAGTGCTACTGCCCCTGCTTGGCGAATTCCGAGATCAGGCCGCGCAGGGTCTTGAGCCGGGCGTCGTAGAGGTCGCGCAGGCAGGCGGCGTCGGGCCCGCAGGCGCGGCGCTCCTTTAGCCACGCCTCCTGGTCCTCCTGCATCTTGGTGCGCCCGCCCATCGGCAGCACCTCCTTCAGGATCTCGAAGCGCGTCGCCATCTCGACATCGCGGTCGTTGAGCGGGAGGGTCTTGCAGATCGCCGTCTCGTCGGGCGTCTCGGCCTTGTCGCAAGGAAAGCTCGCGGCGGCGGCCGGGAGGGGACTCGCCAGCAAGGCGAGGAGCGGCAGGGTGCGGATCAGGTTGGACATGCGCGACAACGGGGAGGGCGCACGAAGGCTCCCGCCCCCCGCGGACAGATTTAGCGAGGCCCGGATCCCCCGATCACAGGATCCGGGCCGTTCTCATACCCTCACGACGCGATGAACTTCAGCCGGTGGTCGCGGTAGAGGTCGAGGATCGCGGCGGCCGTCTCCTCGATGGAGCGGCGGGTGACGTCGATGGTCGGCCAGCGGTTGCGGGTGAAGAGCCGGCGCGAGGCCGTGATCTCGTCGGCCACCGAGACCCGGTCCACGTAGGTGGTCGACTCGTCCGCCTGCAGGCTGAGGATCCGGTTCTGGCGGATCTGCACGATGCGCTCGGGGCTCGCGAACAGGCCGACGATCAGGGGGCGCTTCACCCGCTCCAGCTCCGGTGGCAGGGGCACGCCGGGGACGAGGGGCAGGTTCGTGGTCTTCAGGCCGCGGTTGGCGAGGTAGATCGAGGTCGGCGTCTTCGAGGTGCGGCTGACCCCGAGCAGGATCACGTCCGCCTCCTCGAGATCGTGCGGCAGGTTGCCGTCGTCGTGCGCCAGCGTGAAGTTCATCGCGTCGATGCGCTTGAAGTACTCCGCGTTCAGCATGTGCTGGGCGCCCGGCCGCGCGGCCACCGGCGCGCCGAGATAGGATTGCAGCAGCGCGTGCACCGGCTGCAGCACCGAGAGGCAGGGGGAGCCGCTCTCGCGGCAGGCGCCCTCCAGGCGCTCGCCGAGGTCGCCGCCGACCAGGGTGTAGAGCACGAGGCCCGGCGCCGCCTTGATCTCCGAGATCACCCGCTCGAGCTGCGAGCCGGAGCGCACCAGCGGGTAGACGTGCTCGATCGCCGAGACGCCCTCGTACTGGGCGGCGGCCGCCCGGCCGACGTTGATCAGGGTCTCGCCGGTGGAATCCGAGACGAGGTGGAGATGGAAGTAGCTGCGGCTCATCCGGTCGCCTCAGGGCCCGGCTGGGAGCTTCTCACGGAACGCCCGGCCGGCGGGGGTGCTATGAGAGGCTCTTATCCACCGGGAGCCGTCAGGGGAGTCGATAGATGTGGATAGGATGCCCCGGCGGCCGGGTCCAGCGCCGACCCTGTCCCGGCCATCGACTCCGCGCTCAACAGGCGTGCCGGCCGGCGGCCCGGAATCCGGGCGCGTGGGAGAATCCGGGACGCGGGCGCGCCTCTCGGGCGGTCGTCGCGTGCAAGGCCTTCTGGGGCCGAGCCTATCCCGGACATTAGAGCGAACCTGTTAAAGCCCTCTTAACGCCGTGGCGGCGGGGACGGCCTGTGGACACGGTTGCGGTCCCGCCATCCAGCCTCCAATAGAAAAAACAGAGTCCTAGAATCTCTCTTCTCTTAGATAGGGCCGGGATGGGGACGGAGCCGTCGCGCCCTTCCGGCAGACGGCCCGAGGGCCTTCGAGAGACGCCGCCCCTCGGGGAGCGAGAAGTTTTCGGAAAGACGGCGCCGGTTCGGGCGCCACGATCGGGGAGCGGAATGGCAGAGGCTCAAGGGACGAACCGCAAGCTCATGCGGGTGCTGTCGGGCGAGGCAGTCTCGCCCCCGCCCGCCTGGATGATGCGGCAGGCCGGGCGCTACCTGCCGGAGTACCGGGCGACGCGCGCCGAGGCCGGCTCCTTCCTCGACCTCTGCTACAGCCCCGATTTCGCCGTCGAGGTGACGCTGCAGCCGATCCGCCGCTTCGGCTTCGACGCGGCGATCCTGTTCTCGGACATCCTCGTGGTGCCGCACGCGCTCGGCCAGGACGTGCGCTTCGTGGAGGGGGAGGGCCCCCGCCTCGACCCGATGACCGGCCGGGCCGCGTTCGAGCGCCTGAAGCGGGCCGACGACCCTGCGGTGCTCGCCCATCTGGCGCCGGTCTTCGAGACGGTCGGGCGCCTGCGGGCGGAACTGCCGGCCGAGACCACGCTGCTGGGCTTCTGCGGCGCGCCCTGGACGGTGGCGAGCTACATGATCGGCGGGCG
>NZ_LSIX01000607.1:0-1523 GCF_001556475.1 Methylobacterium sp. CCH5-D2
GACCTGGGAGGGCGGCGCGCACGCGCGCTACGTGGTCTTCACCGGCGGCGAGCCGCTGCTGCAGCTCGACGCCCCGCTGATCGACGCGGTCCACGCCCGCGGCTTCGAGATCGCGGTCGAGACCAACGGCACGCTTCAGGCCCCCGAGGGCATCGACTGGATCTGCGTCAGCCCGAAGGGGGCGAACCCGCTGGTCCAGCGCGGCGGCCACGAGTTGAAGCTCGTCTTCCCCCAGGCCGGGATCGATCCGGCCGCGCTCGCCGACCTGCCCTTCCGCCACCGCTTCCTGCAGCCGATGGACGGCCCGGCCCAGGCCGAGAACACCCGCGCGGCGGTGGAATACTGCCGCCGCGACGCCCGCTGGCGCCTGTCGCTCCAGACGCACAAGATCCTCGACATTCCCTGAGGCGCGCTCAGCGCGGCCCGCCGCCCCGGCGCATGGCGATCTCCTGGCCCTCCTGGCGCACAGCGCCCGAGGGCGCCTCGGCCGCGTTGGGGATCGGATGCATGCCCTCGTTGGCCGTCCGGGAGGTGGGCCGGCCCGCGGCCGGGTCACCGGCCGCCCGCTTCATCGCGAGCGCCCGCCGGGCATTCGCCACGAGGCCGCCGCGCGTGGCCTGCACGCGCCGCCGCTCGTGCTCCTTGTTGGCGCGCTTCACCGCGGCGGCGAGCAGCGCCGCCTTCTCGCGGCTGCCCGCGTCGTCGCTCGCGGGCCGCGTTCCGGACGGGGCGGCCCGGCCCCGGATCTCGCGGCGCTGGCGCTGGGCGATGCCGCGGGCCCGGTCGCGCCGCTCGCGCAGGCGCCGCAGCAGGTCGAGGAGATCCCCGTCCCCGATGGACTGGATGCGCGGATGGTGGGTCTGGCCGACGAGCTCGGCCTCGTCGGCGGTGAGCAGGCGTGCTTCCCGGCGGCTGGAGACGGACATGGGCGATCCTCCCTGAAGGCTTCGCGTGGCTCTCCGGGCGACCACGGGCCGCCCGACGATGCTAACGCAAAGCCCCACGGGAAGCGCCGTTCCATGCCTTGTCCCTGGGCGTGCGCTCGCTCACACCGGGATCAGGACCGAAGGATGATCATCGAGGCCGCCCCGCGGGGACGGCCCGGTCAGGCGGCGCGTCGTCGCGCCACCGCGGCGTAGGTATCGACGACCGGAACCGGCGCGAGCGCGCCGGTCGCCCGCAGGATGCCCTGGGCACCGGCAAGGGCATCGGGGCGCAGCTCCAGCCCGAGGAAGCGCGGGCGCTCGAACGGGCCCGGCATGGCGAGATCAGCCGCCACCGCCCCGTCGAAGCCGAAGCGGGCGTAGTAGGGCGCGTCGCCGACGAGCAGCACCGCGCCGTGGCCGAGCGCCTCCGCCCGGCCGAGCGCCGCCTGCATCAGCACGCTGCCGAGCCCCTGGCGCTGGATCGCCGGATCGACGGCCAGCGGGCCAAGCAGCAGCGCGGGGCAGCCGCCCGCATCGACGTTCCACAGGCGCACGGTGCCGACGAGCCGGCCGGCGCGCGTCGCCGTGCGCCTGTGG
>NZ_LSIX01000608.1:0-225 GCF_001556475.1 Methylobacterium sp. CCH5-D2
CGTCAACACCGTTGCGGCGGCGGCGGAGGAACTCGGCTCGTCGGTGGCCGAGATCGGCCGGCAGGTCTCGGGCTCGGCCGACCTCGCCCAGGACGCGGTGGCGGAGGCCGACGCCACGGCCGGCCTCGTGCAGGATCTGGCCCAGGCCGCCAGCCGCATCGGCGACGTGGTGGCGCTGATCTCGCAGATCGCCGGCCAGACCAACCTCTTGGCGCTCAACGCCAC
>NZ_LSIX01000609.1:0-1807 GCF_001556475.1 Methylobacterium sp. CCH5-D2
CGTGGACGCCGTTGGCCTTGGCCGCCGCCTCGAACTGCTCGAGATAGGTGTCGAGATGGCTCAGCGTGTGCTGCTTGATGCGCGAGGCGATCTCGCGCAGCTCCTCCCATTCGGGGATGGCGCGCATCTGCCGGTCGCGCTTCTGGCGCAGGTCCCAGAGGCGCTCGTCGTGCATCTGCTCGTGCTCGGGTGCCGCGATGAAGCGCGCGGCGGCCTCGTTCTGGTCGATCGGCCGATGGCCGTGGACGCGGGCCCCCCGCGGCTGGGGCTCGTGCGACCGCGGCCGCAGCGGCCGGGACGTGCCGGCCCCGTGCTCCAGCCGGTGGCCGTCGGGGCTGCGCGGGGCCTCGTCGTCGGAGACGGCGAGATCGGGATGGATCATCCGGTGGCGGTCCGGCTCCTGCGGATGGCTCATGCGGCGGCTCCGTTGAGGACCTGGGCGATGTGGATGAACTTGAGCGGGAGCCCCAGGCGCTCGGCGGAGCCGCGCTGGTGCATCATGCAGGAGGAATCGGCCGAGACGACGTACGCGGCCCCGGCGCGGGCGTGGTCGCGGACCTTGTCGTGGCCCATCTTGGCCGACACCGCCGGCTCGAACACGCAGAAGGTGCCGCCGAAGCCGCAGCACTCGTCGGGGCGGGCGAGCTCGACCACCTCGAGGCCCTTGACCTTGGCGAGCAGGTCCAGGGGCTTGGAGTAGAACGGCGCGTGCAGCTCGGACGGGCGCGCGTGGCCGATGCCGCGCAGCGCGTTGCAGTTGTTGTGGTAGCTGACCCGGTGCGGGAACTCGGCCCAGGGGAAGGCGTCGACCTTGAGCACGTCGTGCAGGAACTCCACCAGCTCGTAGGTCCGCGCGCGTACCGCGACCACGTCGGGAGTCTGCGGGATCGCCGTCATGTGCTCGCGCACCTGATGGGTGCAGGAGCCGGAGGGCGCCACGACGTAGTCGAACCCGGAGAAGTTGCGGACGAAGAGCGCCTCGGTGGCGGCGGCCTCCTCGTGGCAGCCGGTATTGACCATCGGCTGGCCGCAGCAGGTCTGGTCGAACGGGTAGGTGACGTCGAGGTCGAACCGCCGCAGCAGTTCGAGGGTGGCGATGCCGACCTCGGGCTCGAAGGCATCCATGTAACAGGGAATGAACAATCCGACGCGCATGGGCGGTCTCTTCCTCGGCAACCGGTTCGCGCACGACGCGCGGGAACGTCTCTCTCGGGGCTCGCCCCTAGCCGGGGCGGCCCGCCTCCTGGTCCTCGGCGCGGGCGCGTTCGAGGACCGGCCGCGCGGCCCGCTCGATCGCGCCGTGCAGCCCCGCGGCCACGAGCCCGCCGAGGATCACCTCCCCGCCCCGGTGCAGGGCGGTCGCGCCGATCGGCGTCTCGGGCGTGGCGGTGAGCAGCACGAGGGGGCCGGTCCACATGCAGACGCGGATGGCCGGGCGCTCCCGGGCGATGACCGCGCAGGCCGCCGTGATGACCGCGACCTGCACCGCCATGGCGTCGAGGCCCGCGCCCCGGAACCCGGCGTGGACCGCGACGGCGGTCGCGGCGCCCAGCACCGTTCCGAGGATCCGTCCCCCCAGCGAGCGGTGGGTCTCGGCCAGACTCTCCTGGGACACGATGAGGGCCGACATCAGGGCCCAGACCGGATGGCCGAGGCCGATGGCGGTCGCGGCCAGGAAGGCCGCGGTGGCCGAGAGCGAGCAGCGCAGCACGAACAGCAGGCCGCGCGGGCCGAGAGGCCTGGCGCCGCGCCGCCCGGAGGCCGGGGGCGGGAGGGCCGGCGCGGGCCCTGTCTCTTATACACATCT
>NZ_LSIX01000610.1:0-263 GCF_001556475.1 Methylobacterium sp. CCH5-D2
CGGCTGACGGCGCAACTCCTCGCCTTCGCCCGGCGCCAGACGCTCAAGCCGGAGGTGTTCGACGTCGGCGCGCGCCTCGCCGGCATGGCCTCCATGCTCGACACCCTGACCGGCGCGCGCATCCGCATCGTGACCAGGAAACCCGAGGGCGCCTGCCTCGTGCGGGCCGACGCCAGCCAGTTCGACACGGCCCTGGTGAACCTCACGGTGAACGCGCGGGACGCCATGGACGGCGAGGGAACGCTGACCTTCGCCCTCGCCTG
>NZ_LSIX01000611.1:0-348 GCF_001556475.1 Methylobacterium sp. CCH5-D2
TGCTGACGACCGCGGTGGTGTTCCACCTGTTCGGGCTGTCCATCAACACGATGACGCTCGGGGGCCTGGCCATCGCCATCGGCGAGCTCGTCGACGACGCGGTGGTCGATGTCGAGAACATCTACCGGCGGCTCGGCGAGAACCGAAAGGCCGGCAACCCGAAGAGCGTGTTCCAGGTGGTGGTGGAGGCCTCGAACGAGGTGCGCTCCGGCATCGTCTACGCGACGCTGATCATCATCCTGGTGTTCGTGCCGCTCTTCGCCCTCTCGGGCATCGAGGGCCGGCTCTTCGCACCCCTGGGGCAGGCCTACATCATCTCCATCCTGGCGAGCCTGCTCACCTCCATCA
>NZ_LSIX01000060.1:0-397 GCF_001556475.1 Methylobacterium sp. CCH5-D2
CTCCGAGGTCGCCGCGCTGCCAGGCCGAGGCTGTGCGCAGCAGCCGGCCCACGGGTCGCCGGATGGAGGCGCGCCCGGCGAGCAGCGCCGCGGCGACGGCCAGCACGGCGCCGAGCAGGACCAGGGTGACGCCGCGCCAAGTCGCCTCGTCGACGTCCGCGAAAGCGGCCTCACGGTCGCGCCCGACGATCAGCCACGTGTCCGCCGCGGCCCCGGGCGGCCGGATGGCGGCGAGCACCCGCTCGCGCCCGTCGAAGCCGGAGGCGACGCGTACGCCCTCGCCGCGCCCGGTCAGCACCTCGGTCCGCTCCGCCGGAAGCGGCCTGCCGACCCACCCCTCGTTGTCCGGGTGGCGAACCAGGATCAGCCCGTCGCGGTCGACCAGCGTGATGCTGGT
>NZ_LSIX01000612.1:0-466 GCF_001556475.1 Methylobacterium sp. CCH5-D2
TCGTCGCCGTGCGCGAAGGCGGCGGTGCCGAGGATGAGGGTGATGCCGATGGCGACCAGCGCCACCGCCGGCGCGCCACGGCGCCCGCGTGCGAGCGCCGTCACGAGCACGCCGAGCAGGAAGGCGACGGCGACCGCGGCCACCAGGGCCGGGTCCTTGGCCATCAGCCGTTCCCTGATGCCGTGGGCGACCTCGGAGACGCGCGCCAGGGCAGCCTGAGCCGGGGCCGGCTTGGCAGGCGCCGCGGCCGCGGCGACCTTCGGGTCGGGCACTGTGACCGCCACGGTCAGCACATCGACCGCGTCCCCGGCCGTGACGGTCGCGAGGAGCTCGTGCCGGCCGGGCTTCGACAGCCACGGGACCGGCAGCGCGTAGCCGCCGTCGGTCGTGGCGGTCGCGACCCTGGGACCGTCCGGCGTCTCGACCTCGATGGTCGCGCCGGGCACCGGCTCGTTCGTCCGGAAGC
>NZ_LSIX01000613.1:0-9582 GCF_001556475.1 Methylobacterium sp. CCH5-D2
CCCTCCCGCCGGCGGCGGGAGGGTTGATGGAAGCGGACCGCCGCGTTCGATCCGTTCGCTCAGTACAGCCCGCCGGCCTGGGCCGCACGATCGGCATCCGGCGGCACGGCGGCCGGGGCGTCGGGCCGGGCCACGTAGGCGTCGGGCGGCGCGGTGCCCGGCTTGAACGCCTCCAGGATCGTGCCGGCGCCCTCGCCTGAACCGGCGCGCATGCCGGAGGAGGCCGCGACGCGGATCAGCTTGATCCCCGGAGGCACCCGGAACGGGGTCGGCGGCTTGTCCTTGAGCGCCTGCTTCAGGAAATCGAGGGCGATCGGGGCGGCAAGGCCGCCGCCGGTCGCGCGGTCGCCGAGCGAGCGCGGCTTGTCGAAGCCCACGTAGATGCCCACCGCCAGATCGGGCGAGAAGCCTACGAACCACGCGTCCTTGGCGTCGTTCGTTGTGCCGGTCTTGCCCGCGAGCGGCTTGCCGACCTGCTTCAGGATGGTGGCGGTGCCGCGCTGGACCACGCCCTCCATGATCGAGGTGATCTGGTAGGCGGTGAGCGGGTCGAGGACCTGCTCGGAATCGTCCACGAGCTTCGGCTCGTCCTGGCCCAACCACTTCTCGGCGTCGCAGCCGACGCATTTGCGGGTGTCGTGGCGGTAGATGGTCTCGCCGATCCGGTCCTGGATGCGGTCGATCAGGGTCGGCCGGATCCGGCGCCCGCCGTTGGCGAGCATCGAGTAGGCGGTGACCATGCGCATCACCGTGGTCTCGCCCGCACCCAGCGACATCGGCAGGACGGGGAGCATGTCGTCGTAGACGCCGAAGCGGCGCGCGTACTCGGCGATGAGCGGCATGCCGACGTCCTTGGCGAGCCGCACCGTCATCAGGTTCTTCGAGTGCTCGATGCCGTAGCGCAGCGTGTGCGGGCCGCCGGACTTGCCGTCGTAGTTCGAGGGCGACCACGCCTCCTGGCCCGGCCCGGCCTCGATGGTGATCGGCGAATCCTGCACGATCGAGGACGGGGTGTAGCCGTTGTCGAGGGCGGCCGCATAGACGATCGGCTTGAACGAGGAGCCGGGCTGGCGCATCGCCTGGGTCGCCCGGTTGAACTCGGACTCGTCGTACGAGAAGCCGCCAGCCATCGCGTGGACGCGGCCCGTGTAGGGATCCATCGCCACGATGGCGCCCGAGACCTCGGGCTTCTGGCGCAGCCGGTAAGTGCCGCGCCCGTTATCCATCGCCTCGACATAGACCATGTCGCCGGCCTGGAGACTGGCCCGGCCGGCCCAGCGCATGCCCTCGGGTGCGAGCACGCCGGTCTCGCGGTCCTTCGAGACCTGGCCCGAGGCCTCGCGCCGGGGCTGGAGGCCGATCTGGAGGCCGCCCGCGCCGTTGCCAAGCACCACCGCGAGCCGCCAGGGCGCCACGTCGCCGAGCGCCGGCACCTCGGCCGCCGCCATGCCCCAGTCGCGGCCGGCGAGATCGACCTTGGCGACCGGCCCGCGCCAACCGTGGGACTGGTCGTAGCGCACGAGGCCGTCGGTGAGTGCCTTGCGGGCCCAGGCTTGCATCTTCGGGTCGAGGGTCGCGCGCACCGAGAGGCCGCCCTCGTAGAGCTTCTTCTCGCCGTAGCGCTCGGAGATCTCGCGGCGGACCTCCTCGGTGAAGTAGTTCGCGTTTGCGGCGTTCGGGAAGGCGACGCGCGGGTTCACGCCGAGCGGCTGCTTCCTGGCCGTCTCCTCCTCCTCGCGCGTGATGTAGCCGTTCTCACGCATCAGGCGGATGATCTCGTTGCGCCGGTCGAGCGCCGCCTGTGTCCTGCGGTAGGGATGGTAGTTGTTCGGGCCCTTCGGGAGGGCTGCGAGGTAGGCCGCCTCGTTGATAGTCAGCTCGTGGACGGACTTGCCGAAATAATCGAGCGCGGCCGCCGCGACGCCGTGCAGGTTGCGGCCCGGCACGATGGTGCCGAGGAAGATCTCGTTCAGGTAGAGCTCGAGGATCTTGTCCTTCGAGTAGGCCGCCTCGATCCGGAGCGCGATCAGCGCCTCCTTGATCTTGCGGTCGTAGGTCTGCTCGGCGGAGAGCAGGAAGTTCTTGGCCACCTGCTGGGTGATGGTCGAGGCGCCCTGCTTCTTGCCGCTCTTGGCGTTGGTGAGCACCGCGCGCACGATGCCCTCGGGGTCGATGCCGCCGTGCTTGTAGAAGTTCTTGTCCTCGGCCGAGAGGAAGGCCGCGACCACGACCTTCGGCATGGCCTGGATCGGCAGGTAGAGCCGGCGCTCGCGGGCGTACTCCGCGAGCAGCGAGCCGTCGGCGGCGTGGACGCGGGTCATCACCGGCGGCTCGTAATTGGCGAGCGCGGCGTGGTCGGGCAGGTCCTGGCTATAGGTCCAGTAGAAGTAGGCGCCGGCAGCCGCGGCGACCACGAACAGCACCGCGCAGGCGCTGAACAGGAAGCCGAAGAAGCGTAGGATCAAGCGCATCCGGTGTTCCGCCCGTCGGTGGCTCGGCCGCGCACGGACCGATCTCGGCATGGGACTCGAGGCCGCCCACGCCGCGGAGTCGGGCGCCGGGAACGGCTGCTCGCGCCCGCGCCGGAACCCTTAACGGGATGTGGTGCGGCGGGGCAATTCAGAGCCCTGTATCGACACCGGATCTATGGTGAAACTGGGGCGATCGACGCCGCGCGCCGCGCCGTCGCGACCGGCCGCCCCAGGGTGGCACGGTTGGTGAAGAACAGGTCCACGGCCTTGGCCATCGAGCCCGTCACGCCCTCGCGCCACTCGGGCGATTGGAGCATCTTCAGGTCGCGCTCGCTCGAGAGATAGCCGAGTTCCACCAGCACGCTGGGCACGTCCGGCGAGCGCAGGACGCGGAAGCCCGCCTCGCGGTGCGGCTTCGTGCTCATCTCCATCACGGGGCTGAGCTGGCCCATCAGCGTGCGGGCGAACCCCGACGAGAATCCGCGCGTCTCGCGCAGCGTCAATTCCTGCAGGATGTCGGCGATCTCGGGGGGCCCCTCCCCCGTCTCGGCGCCCGCGGCGGCATCCGCACGGTTCTCGCGCTCGGCAAGCTTGGCGGATTCGGCGTCGGTCGCCTTCTCGGAGCCGGTGTAGATGGTGGCGCCGCGCACCTGGGGCGCGGCCGAGATCGAGTCGGCGTGGATCGACACGAAGAGGTCGGCCCGTGCCTCGCGGGCGAGGCGCACGCGCTCGGCCAGCGGCACGAAGACGTCGCGGTCGCGCGTCATGCGCACCCGGTAGCGGCCGCCGCTCTCAAGCCGGGCGACCAGGGCCTGGGCGAAGCCGAACACGATGTCCTTCTCGTACACGCCGCCCGCCGCGATCGCGCCGGGATCGGTGCCGCCGTGGCCGGCATCGACCATCACCAGCGGGCGCTGGTCGGCGGCTTCCTGGGCGATGGCCTTGGCCGCGACCGGCGTCGTGTCTCCTGCGCCCGCGGCCTTGCGGAAGGCCTCGCGGTCGGCGCGCTGGAAGGGGATCGTCATCAGCACGGCGCCGTCGCGCGCCCGCGTCGCGGTCTCGATCCGGCCGACGACGGCGGGGCTCGCCAGGTCGACCACGATGCGCGAGCGCCCCGGGGCGAACAAACCGTAGCGGAAGGATTGGACCACCCCCTCGCGCCGGCGCCCGGCCTCGGGGCCGAGCTGGAAATTCACCTCGGGCAGGTCGATCACGGCCCGGTCCGGCCGCTCCATCACGAAGGCGCGCGCCTCGACCGGCCGCGACAGGGTGAGGGTCAGCTTGGTGGCACCCGGGCCGCCGGCGAGTTCCGCCGCTATGGCCACGGCCCGCTCGCCCTCCTGCGCGGCCGCGGGCATCGGGCCGGCGAGCGCCAGGGCGATAAGAACGGAGATGGCGGAACGAATCAGTCGCGCGCGAATCGGCATCGGTCTGAAAGTCTGTCTTCCGGCCTCCGTTAGGGCATAGGGCCGACAGGGTTAACCGATCGTTGAGCCGTCACGCGCGAAGCGCCGGCGCCTGTGGCGCGGCGGCGACAGCCTGAGAATAGAAACGCCGAAGGCCCGCGCGCGGTTCCGCGCGGGCGTTGGCGGACCGGCGAGCGGCCAGGGGCCGCCGCGCGGCTAGGCCGCTGCCTTCTGCCGCTGCCACGAGGCGCCCCGGGACGTGCGCCGGGCGATGTCGCTCCAGCAGGTCAGCGAGGCGTCCGCGGCGCGCTGCATCTCGCTGACGTTCAGGCGGATCATGTCGGCGGGCGATCGCGCCGCGCCGAGTGCCCGCAGGTAGCTGAAGACCGCCACGCTCTCGTTGTGCATGTAGTTCGCCAGCACGACGCCGATCCCTTCCACGTCGATCCGCGCGGGCGCGAAGGCGAAGCGGAAGGCGGTGCCCGCGGCGGGGCGGCCGGCACGAGCACCGGAGGAGCCGGTCGTACCCAGCCCCGCGAGGGCGGCAACCGGCAGAAGCGGGTCGGACGATACGATGGCCGGAACCGGAGCCTCACCGGACTCGTCCGCCGTTGCAACCTCGGCGGGCTCCTCCGAGACGAGCGCCGCCGCGGCCTCCGAAGCCGCCTCCGCCGGCTCGGCTGCAACCGAAGCCGACGCGGGCGCCGCCTCGGATACCGTCTCCGCAACGGTCTCGACCGGTTCCGCGGGTGCGGGCTCGGCCGCGGCCTCGGCGAGCCCGGCGGACGACTCGGACGCCGCGACGGGCTCCGTGATCTCGGCCTCGGGGGCGACGTCCTGGACGGGCGCGTCCGGTAGCGCCTCCGACACCGTCTCGGACGAGGCCTGGGCCGCGGCCAGGGCGGCGGGACCACGCCGCAGCGGCATCCTGCGGCCGGGGCGCGGCCCCTGGGGCGTACGCTGCTTACCCATCGGTCGACTCCTTCGATCGTCTGTCGGGCCGACATGCCGGCGGCCGGCCCGAGGCGATCCCGGACGCCGGTGCGGCCCGCGTCGGCCTAATCTGGGAACCCGCACCCATGGCGGCGCGGGCTCCCGACTGGTCGGCCCATCGACGGGCCGGAAACTCAGCGCGCGACAGCGTTCTGTGCGAGGCTGCCGAACTCCTTGGCCTGCGCCTGCAGGGCGGAGAACTGGCTGCGCACGTACTCGGCCTGGATCTCGTAGGCCTCGCGCAGGTCCTTGCTGCGGACGAGCTTCTGCACGTGGTCGAAGGCGGCGTTGGCGTTGGCCTGGGCGTGGTCGAAGCCCTTGGCGACCGCGGCCTGGACGGTGTCCTGGAAGGTCTGGCCGCCCTTCTGGAACTGATCGGCGGCCTTGTGGGCGTTCGTCATCAGCGTGCCGACGGCGTTGCGGGCCTGATCGACGCTCTTGTCGGCGAAGTCGCGCAGCTCGGCCGGGATCTCGAAATTCTGGGTCTGCATGGTTGTCTCCGCTCGTGAAACCGGGGCAGCCCGGCCGGGTCGGCCATGGCTGGCGAGGGAGATATGTTGCATTGCAACAAAAAGGTCAAGCGCCAGCGCAGACCTGCACTGTTCAAATCCGAACTCTTGTGAAGACCGACCCCGCACAATGTTCGCGGACGATGCGGGCGCACGCCGACCTGGACCGAAGATACCGACGCCGACCAATCCGCAGTGTGGCGGAATAAAGGGTGTCCATGCGCTCGTACCGGTGTCTTATCCTTTGATAAAGAACCGGCCCGGACACTGCCGATCTTGGACCGCTGACTCGCTATCAGTCAAGACTTTCAGGCCGGAACCGCCGCACGATAGCGATCAGAACGGTGCCGACACCCCGCGAGGCGTCTGCTCCGCGCAAACATGCTGCACCGCACAGCCGATCGGGGCGGCGCAGTCCGCCAGGATCCGCCTGTACAGATCCGCCGCGGCGTGGGCGTGGGCGGCGATGGTCGCAGGTGCGGACCAAAACCGGGCGTGCGCGGCGCGCCCGAGACGGGCCACCCGCGCATCGTCCCGGAACTGCGCGAAGGCGCGCGCCAGGCTTTCAGCCTCCGGCGCGACGACGAAGCCGGTCTCCCCATCCCGGACCTTCTCGGAGGCGCCGGAGCGCTCGGAGGTGACGACCGGGATGCCGGCGGCGAGCGCCTCGTAGACGGTGAGCGGCCCGGTCTCGTACCAGCGAGAGGGAGCGGCGAGTGCCCGCGCCCGCGCCCGCAGGATCGCCCGCGCGTCCTCCGGTGCCTGCCAGCCCAGGAGTTCGGCCCCGCCCGCGCGCAGCTCCGCCTCGAGCGGGCCGGTCCCGATGAACAGGGCCGGCAGGCCGGCCGCGCGCGCGGCCTCCGCCACGAGGTCGGCGCCCTTCTCGCGGGTAAGGCGGCCCAGATAGACCACCGCGTCGCCGCTCTCGGGGGTGGCCGGCGCCTCGAACCGGACGCGCACCGGGTTGTCGAGGCGGTGGTGGAAGGCCGCACCGCCGAACAGGGCGCCCATGCGGGCGCGGCTCGCCTCGCAGACATGGACAAGGTGAAGCGGCCGCCCCCCGATCGCACGGCCCAGGGCGGCGGTGCGGGCCACCCGAACGAGCTTGTGCAGGCGGCTGCGCGAATCGCAGGGGACGGCGATGCAGGCCGCGGACATCGGGCGCAGGGCGCAGGGCTCGGCCCGGTCGAACCGGTAGTAGACGCCGTTCGGGCAGGCGAGGAAGTAATCGTGCAGCGTCGCGAGGACCGGCGCGCCCGCCGCGAACAGGACCGGGAAGACGCTCGGCGAGAGGCTGCGGGTCCACTGATGCAGGTGGACGATGTCGGCTCGCGGCAGGGCGGCCAGCGCCGCGCCCACCCGCGCGGCCGCCTCGCGGTCCCAGACGCCCGAGACGGCACCCACCACGGCGCCGCGGTTCCAGATGTCGGGCAGGCCGAGTTCGACGCGCCGGATGCGCGGATGATCGAGCAGTGGATCGACCGGCCCGGGAACACCCTGCAGGTAGCTGACGGCGAGCCCGAGCTCGGCGAGGCCGCGGGCGGATTCGAGGGCGACCTTCTCGGCCCCGCCGCTCGGGGCGGCGAACTCGGCCAGGACGACGACGTGCATCGGGCGCCTCCGGGTCGCCGCCCGCGCGCCGGGTCTGTCAGGGCGGCGCCATCCTAGCCCGCGCTCGGTAAACGGCTTGCAACACCTGCCGCTCCCTCGCGTTGACGCCCGAATGCACCCACGGGTGCATCCCCCGACCCAGCGAGGACCGCCATGGCTGACCAGGACAGCAAGACGAACGTCGAGAAGCCCGGCTTCCAACAGGGTAGCGCCAAGCCCGGCGACAAGGCGAACCCAGACAACCGGCAGGAGCCGCTGAACGAGCGGCTGGACGAGGCGCTGGAGGAGACCTTCCCGTCGAGCGACCCGGTCTCGGTGAAGATCACCAAGTAGGCCGCGGGTCGCGGAGCGCCTGCTCGCGACCGGCTCGCCCGGGCACGGGGGCTCAGCGCGTCGGCGGGACCGGAAGCGGCACCAAAGCCGCGCAGAGCCTGCGGCGGGCGCGCCTGATCCTGACCGGCGACGCGTTCCGCGTCGTCTCGGCCACCTGGATGGCGGCCGCGGACGTTCCCCGGCCGGTGATCCGGGCAAGCGTGGTGAGCAGGGTCGTGCCGTCGTCGTCGAAATCGCCGTGATGTGTCGCCCGGCTCGCCGCCCCGGGCGCGACGAGCCACCGGGTCTTTGGGGCCTGCCAGAACCCCCTCGGGATCGCCCCTTCGGCATCGCGCTGCAGGCCGAGCAGCGCCGTCCCGCCCGATATCCGCGGCACCTCCTCCAGCGCGGCGCTGACGAGGTAGAGCAGGGACTTGTGGTAGATGCCCGCGCAATCGTCGGCTTGCTCGGTGGCGTCGTCGAGCGTGTAGAGGTCGAAGGCCTCGATCGCGCCCCGGGCGATCAGCGGCTTGTAGACCCGGTTGAAGACCTTCACCGTGCAGGCCGGGGCCCAGAGCGAGAGGCTCCGGATCGGCACCTGCTTGCCGGCGAGGTAGGCCGCCAGCCGGGCGTGGAAGACGGCGCCGGCGCTGTGCCCGACGAGATGGATCTCCTCGATCGCCCCGCGGGCGTGGAGGTCGGCCAGGTGGTCGGCCGTGAGGCGGGCGGCCCCGGCCCTGTTCGTCGTCGCCCCCTCCGCGTTCTCCTTCATCTCGTCCCAGAGGGCCTTGCCCCCGAGGAGGCGGGCCAGGGGCTCGAGCGTGTCGTCGACGCGGTCGAACATGAAGTCGGTGGCGGCCTCGAGGACGCCCTCGCTGCGGCGACCGAGCAGGCCCTCCCGCAGGATGTTGGAGAGCGTGGTGAGCGCGTCGGAGTGCCAGATGAAGGAGATCGGGTAGACCTCCTCGCGCATCAGCGTCTCGAGGTTGTTCGCCACCGTCTGGATCGCGCTCTCCGCCTTCACGAGGCCGCCATGGGCGTAGAGGACGACCCGCTTCGTCCTCCAGGCCGCGACGCGGCGCGGCAGGCGCTCGACGATGATGTTGCGCAGGCCGTCCGGCGTCAGGCCGTAGGCGCCGTTCGGGTCGAGCACGCCGTCGTTGCCCGCCATGACGATGTGGGGCCGGAGGTCGGCGTAGGTCCGGCTCTCGTAGCTGCGCGGGGCACCCGACATCATCGGGGCGTTGGCGACGGGCTGCTCGAACCGCACGGGCGCGCCGAGGGCGGCCACCCAGACGTCGGAGCCGTTGATGAGCCAGTCCGTGTAGGAGAGACGGGCGAGGCCGCCGCTGCCCCAGTCCGGCCCCCAGCTGTTCTGGATCCAGAACCCGTCCCGGTCGTAGCCGACGATGGCGAAGGCGTGGCCGCCGATGTCCCCCTGGCGATAGGCGATGCTGTCGTCGCCCTCGCGCACGGCCTGCCAGCCCGGGTGGACCCGCGCCGTGGCGAAGAGCACGCCGACCTCGGTGATCGCCGCGTGCATCGCGACGAGATCCTTGTGGTTCACGCGGAAATAGGCCCCGAGCGGCCGCTGGATCGCGTCGGCGGCGCGCTCCTCCGTGAAGGTCGAATCCTGCCCGTCCCGCCAGAGCCGCAGCGCGCACAAGCCGTGCTTGTGCCAGCCCTTCATGGCGCCGCGGGCGCTCGATCCGCTGTAGCTCTCCCCCGGCCACTCGTCGTAGCGCTTGGCCATGGTGTAGAGCATCCAGGCGCTGACCTCGCTCGCCGAGGGGTCGTTGCCGCGCGCCCGCAGGAGGTAGTTGGCGACGGTGGCGAGCGCGAAGCCGGTGCAGGCCCCCTCGCGGCCCTGGTCCAGAACCGGGATCCCGTAGGCCCGGTAGGCGGCGAGGTCGGAGGCGCCGGCGATCCGAACGAGCGTGGGTACGTAGAGGGTATCGCGGAAGTCGATCGTGTCCCGCAGCACGTCGAACGTGCGGTCGGGCGCGGCGGACGCTGCCTTGGCCATGCTGGGCCTCCCTCCGGGGCCGGGCACGCGAATCGGCGGGCGCCCGACCTCGGCCTCGGAGGTTATGCCAACCTGAGGTGTAGAGCATACCCTCTCTAGGGTATGCGCCGTTCGGGATCTCCGGTGCCCCGCGCGCGGCAGCCACGGCGGGTGGCCCCGCGCGGCCGGGCGGAGGACCGCATCGTCTCAGAACGAAGCGCGGATCCCCTCTCCCGTAGGGAGAGGTCTGCTGTCGCAGAAAGCCGGGTGAGGGG
>NZ_LSIX01000614.1:0-543 GCF_001556475.1 Methylobacterium sp. CCH5-D2
AGCGCGCAGGCGGCGGCCCCGAGGGCGAGCGCGCAGAACAGCAGCGAGGAGGCACCCCAGCCGCCGAAGGCCTCGTGGGCGAGGCCGAAGCCGAGGGGCCCGAGCGAGGCGATGGTGTAGCCGACGCCCTGCGCCATGGCCGAGAGCGCGGCGGCCCCTTGCGTGTCCCGCGCGCGCAGCACGATGACGGTGAGCCCGAGGCCGAAGCAGCCGCCGATCCCGAAGCCGAGCCCGAGCGTCGCCGGCACGAGCAGGGCGACCGGGCCGTGCGCCGTCGCGAGGTAGCACGCGACGGTGAGCCCGACGATGGCGAGCGCCGCCCCGCGCTGGTCGCGCAGCTTCGCCGCGAGGGTGGGCAGCAGCAGGGCCGCGGGCGCCTGCCCCACGCTCATCAGGGCGGCGACGAACCCGGCATCGACGGTGCTCAATCCCCGGTCGTGCAGCAGCAGGGGCACCCAGCCGAACAGGATGTAGGCGAGCGCCGATTGCAGGCCCATGAAGCCGGTGACCTGCCAGGCGAGCGGCTCGCGCCAGATCGCCCGG
>NZ_LSIX01000615.1:0-2293 GCF_001556475.1 Methylobacterium sp. CCH5-D2
TCCCCCCGGCGCCGACCCGACCGCGCTGGCGCCCCCCGCCATGGCGAACCTGATCGAGGACATGGCCCAGACCATGGCCGCCAAGATGGAGCACTCGCCCCAGAAGCGGCTGGAGCAGATGATCGACCTCGACGAGGAGCAGGTCGCCCAGATCCTCAAGCGCTGGCTGATGCGTGAGGAGGCCACCGCGTGAGCGCGATCCTGGCGAGCTTCCTGCCCGACTTCTCGGACGCGCTGGAGCCGGCCCCGCAGGCGGCGCAGGACGCGCAGGCGGCGCGGGCCCCGCAGGACGCGCAGCCCGACCCGGCTCCCTGGATCCCGACTCGGGTCGTCCGGACGAAGCCGCCGGAGGCCCGCGCGCCCGAGCCCGCGTCCCAGCCCGCCTCCCTCACGTCCCTGCCGCTCCAGCCCATGACCGTGCCGGAGGCCCTGAACGCGCTGCAGGCGCTGGTGGGCCAGCCCGCGGCCCGGCCCGGACCGCAGGTCCCGTCCCCGGAAGGGCCGTCCCGGCCGCCGGCCGAGGTGATCCCGCTCGTGCCCCAGGGCGCGGACCCGTCCTTCACAGATCCCTGGGCCGGGCTGAAGCGCACGGCCCCGACCACCCCGCCCGAGCCCGTCGAGACGCCGGAGGAGCGCGCCCAGCGCGTCGCCGAGGCCGAGGAGCGCGGCCGGGCGGCGGGGCGCGCGCAGGGGCTCGCCGAGGCGCGGGCGGACGCCGAGGCCGCGATGGCCGCCGCGCGCGAGGGCTTCGCGGCCGAGCTCGCGGCCGAGCGGGCGCGCTGGAGCGAGAGCGAGGCCGAGCGGCTGGCCGCGGGCTTCGCGGCGGCCTTGCGCGCCCTCGATGCGGACCTGACCCGGCGCATCGGCCGGCTGCTGGTGCCGGTGCTCACCGACGCCCTGCGGCGGCGCGCGGTGGACGACCTCGCCCAGGCGCTCGGGCGGCTCACCGCCGACCCGAACCACGCCGCGATCCGGGTGAGCGGGCCCGAGGACCTGCTGGCGGCCCTTGGCCAGAGGCTCGGGGCGCAGGCCGACGGGATCGCCTTCGCGCCGGGCGCGGCGCCGGAGGTCTCGGTCGTGGCCGACCAGACCGTGATCGAGACGCAGCTCGCGGCCTGGACCCGCCTGCTGGCCGCTGCCGCGGCGGATCCGGCAGCGGATGCGGAGAGCTGAGATGGCCGAGGGCCACCAAGAGATCATCATCATCAAGCGCCACGGCGACCACGAGGACGGTCACCACGGCGGCGCCTGGAAGATCGCGCTCGCCGACTTCATGACGGCGATGATGGCGCTGTTCCTGGTGATGTGGCTGATCAACTCCACCAGCAAGGCGCAGAAGCAGTCGATCGCCGAGTACTTCAACCCGGTCAAGCTCGCCGAGGTCACGCACGACCGGAAGGGCCTCTCCGACCCGCAGGACGCGCCCTCCGACCCGGCGAGCGCGGGCGGCGGCAGGACCGAGGCCGAGGGCAAGGGGGAGGGCGAGGGCCGGGGCGAGGGCAAGGGGCCCGACAAGGGCCAGCCGGCGCCCCCCGGCAGCCGCGCCCGCGAATCCGCCCTGTTCCAGGACCCCTACGCGGTGCTGGCCAAGCTCGCGGCCGAGGGCGAGCGCTCGGAGGTGGCGAGCGTCGATGCCGCGGCCAGCGAGGCCGGCCTGCCGGGCGTGGCCGGCGGCGAGGCCGCGCGCGACCCCTTCGACCCGCTCTACTGGCAGACCGAGGCCCTGCCGAAGGCCCGCAGCGAGCAGCCGGGCAAGGTCGGCACGGTGGCGCACGCGCCGAGCGAGACCCGGCTCGACGCGCGGGCGCAGTCGGCGAAGGACGGCGCGAAGGATCCCGCGAAGGATCCCGCGAAGGACAGGGCCGCCGCCAAGCCGCTGCAGGTCGCCTCGGCGGACGCCGCCCTGCCGGCCGCCGTGCGCGACGCCCTCGGCCCGGCGCGGCCCAAGGCGCCGGAGAAGGTGCCGGATGCGAAGGATCCGCCGAAGGAGGCCGCCCTGGATCCCGCCAAGGACTCGGCGAAGGACCCGGCGAAGGACCTCAGGCCGGAGCCCGCCAGGGACGCTCCCAAGGAAGCCTCCAAGGAAGCCTCCAAGGAAGAGGCCGCCGACCCGCGCGCGGCCGAGACCGCCGCGATGGCCGAGATCAAGGCGGAGATCGCCCGCGCCGTGCAGCCCGCGAACACCCGCGCCCCGGCGCCCCGGGTCGAGGTGCGCCGCACGGGGGAGGGGGTGCTGATCAGCGTCACCGACGAGATCAACTTCAGCATGTTCGAGATCGGCTCGGCCGAGCCC
>NZ_LSIX01000616.1:0-1931 GCF_001556475.1 Methylobacterium sp. CCH5-D2
GAAGTCTAGGGAGGAAACGCCCAAAAGAGGGCTGCGCGACCGCGACGCCATCGCGGCTGCGCGATATCCTTGTGCCACAGGCTCCCGCGCCGCACCATCGCATCGGCACGAGGTCGGGCATGTCCTGACCGCATGGTAACGTTTTCAGCGCGGCCTTGGAGCTTGATGCGGGACCGTGGAATCCGGTTTCCCGAAACCATCGTGCGAACACGATAGCCGAGAGCCCGCTGTCGTTTCCGTGAGAACGCAGCAGGCTCCAGCGGCTTCCTGCCCGCTTCGATTCGATTGACTTTGCGTTCCGTGATCCGGCGGCGCCTATCGCCCCTTGGATAGGAACTCCGACGCCTGCGGCGGCTTCCCCCGGGATGAGCCGCACCGCGGGCGAGGTCCGGGAGACCGCGCCCGCAGCCGGAGGAGGACGCCATGGGTCTGTTCACGAAGGACATCAAGTCGCTCGACGACCTGTTCGTGCATACGCTGCAGGACGTCTACTACGCCGAGAACCAGATCACGAAGGCGCTGCCGAAGATGATCGCCAAGGCGACCGATCCGCAGCTCAAGCAGGGTTTCGAGACGCATCTGCGCGAGACCGAGAACCAGATCAGGCGTCTGGAGCAGGTGTTCCAGATGCACGGGCATCAGCCGAAGGCGGTGGATTGTCCGGCCATCGACGGCATCATCAAGGAAGCGAACGAGACCGCGGGCGAGATCGCCGACGCCGAGGTGCTGGACGCCGCCCTGCTGGCGGCGGCGCAGGCGGTGGAGCACTACGAGATCACCCGGTACGGCAGCCTGATCGCCTGGGCGCGGCGCCTCGGGCGGGAGGATTGCGCGGGCGTCCTGCAGCAGACCCTGGACGAGGAGAAGGCCACCGACCGGGCCCTGACGGCGATGGCCGAGAGCAAGGTGAACCGTAAGGCCGCCTGAACCTCGGTGAGGGGGCGCCGGGTGGGGGCCTAATGGACCCGATCCGGCTTACCCGCCGGGCTTCCGCCTTCGGCGAGTTCAAGGCCGACCTGATAGAGAACCGTGCGCAGGGCCGTCAGGATGTGCTCGCCGCCGCTCCGGTCGAGGAGCGCGTGCGCCATGATCAGATGGTCGGCCGCGGCCTCCAGGCCGGATCGCGCGGCGGGATCGCCGAGCTGGTCCGGCAACGCGAACGATCCGATCGTTCCTCGTGCTCCCTCGTCCCCGGCCTCGGCGAACCGCGTGATCGAGCCGAGAAAGCCCAGGAAGCTTCGTCCGGGTGGTCCGAAGGACGGCACGGCGCCGCCGAGCACCCGGACAGGGCGCCCGTCGAGGCCCAGCAGGCGGTAGCGCACGCCGAACGGTTCCTGCCGCAGGATCGCCTCGGCGACGATGCCGCGCACGACGGCCCGATCCTCGGGATGCACGACGCGGACCCAGCCGTAATCGACCGCCTCCGCCAGCGTCTGGCCGGTCAGGACGGTCCATTCCGCGCCCAGATAGATCGCCTTCCCGGCAGCGTCCGTGACGAAGATCATGGCGATGTCCCGTCCAGCCTGTCGTGTCGAATCGCGGCGCCGGCCCTCGCGCGGATCCATGCCGCCGCACCGCGCGGGACGATCGGGCAGCCTGATCATGTAAGTTGGGCAGAAATTCGAGCGCGCCAGGCTATGTCCGGAGTCTCTCAGAAACAACCTAAAGTTTTACAGAAATGATTCCGAAGACCTCCGCATGTTCGTTCTTTCGTCTTTCTCGGAATTTTGAGAGGAAGATTGTGTGCAAAAGGAGACATTGGCACTTGATCCTGCCGCGATACTCACAAATCTAGCGCCCGTAGATATCGTAACCGGGTCGTGGCAATGGCAGAAGAAGCATCGGATTTGCGGTCCAACCTCGTCGAATCGGCTGTCGACATCGTATCGGCCTACGTGTCGAACAACTCCGTGCCGGCGGCCGAGCTGGGC
>NZ_LSIX01000617.1:0-562 GCF_001556475.1 Methylobacterium sp. CCH5-D2
GGCGGCGAAGACCGGCCCGAGCACGAGGTCGGCGCCCTCCGCCAGCGCCGCCTGCACCGCCTCGCGCGCGCCCTCGGGGCTGGCGCGGTCGTCCTTCACCAGGATCTGGAGGTCGGGCTGCTGGAACTCCTCGTAGGCGAGTTCGGCGGCGTTGCGCATGGCCGCGCCGAGGGCGGAGCCCTGGCCGGAGAGCGGCAGGATCAGCGCCACCTTCACGGTGCCGGAACCGATGCGTCCCGCGCCCGCGCCGGGCAGGCCGGGGGCGGCCGGCAGCGCCTCGGCCTGGGGCGGCGGCGCGCCGCGCACGGCGCGAGGACCGTCGGGTCCGCCGATGCAGGCGGCCAAGGGCAGCGCCAGGGCGCCGAGCAGGGCGAGCCGGCCGAGAAGCCCCGGGCCGGGTCCCGGCAGCTTTGGGCGCGCCATCGCGGATCTCCTTGGCGGTCAGGTCGCCCCAACGCTAAAGTCTGCCGGTGAAAAGTAAACGCGCGCGCCGGAAAGGGACCGCGTTCTCCCCGTGTCCGTGGCATTGTCGCCGCAATGAGCCAGCGCCCCGACCCCGCCC
>NZ_LSIX01000618.1:0-99285 GCF_001556475.1 Methylobacterium sp. CCH5-D2
CCGTCGGCAGCACGATCGAGGCGCGCCCGGCCGCTGGCGCGACGAAGCTCTGCTGGCCCGTGTAGGTGCGCGATCCGTCCCGGGCGATGAAGGTCGAGGTATCGACCGAGGCCGCCGCCTGCTGAGCCGTCTGCGCGCTCGTGGCCGCTGAGGTCGCCGAGTTGGCGGCGTTGGTCGCGGAGGTCGCCGCCGATGTGGCGGAGGCGCCGGCATTGGTAGCCGAAGTCCCAGCGCTGGTGGCCGCCGCTTGCGCCTGCTGGCGCTGGTACATCGCGCTGTCGCGCGCGGTCTCGGCCTCGCCCTGTGCCGCAATCGCAGCGTCGCGCGCCGCGGTGATGCCGCCCGAGGCGGAGACGGCGGTCGCGGCCGAGGCCGCGGCGTCCTGCGCCGAATCCTCCGCCGCGTCGGCCGAGGTGTCGGCCGCACCCGCGGAGATGGCGGCCGCGCTCGCCGATCCCGCCGCGGCACCCTGCGATGCCTTGGCCTGGACCGCGAAGCCATAGACGGCCGCGACGGCCTGGACGACGGACGAAGTCACGTCGTCGTCCGGCTCCTCGGAGGAGACGAGAATGGTCATCGGGGAGCCTCGGGGAGGAGGGGCGGCGGTCCCGGGAGGGGCAAGGCGTGGGCGCCCCGCGCTCAGAGCCGCGTCACGCCCTGCGTGAAGGTGATGGTGCCGCCGTAGAGGACGGCGTCGGACCCGTCCGGCGGCTCGTGGCGAACGTCGTAGGCGTAGGAACCAAGGAACCGGCCGGCGTCCGCCTCAGCCATGGCGAGCGTCACCACGATGCCGCCCCCGCCGAGCGACGGACCGGACAGGGTCGCGCCGGAGACGGTGGTCGCGAGCGCCATCCCGTTCGCGAGCGGGCCCGTTGCCTGCGTGGCGATCCCGAGCGCGTTGCCGTTGATCGTGAAGACCAATGCGTCGAGCGTCGGGTCGGCCGAGGCGTTGAGGAAGGCTGCCAAGCTCGCGAGCGTCGCTGGCAGGTCGGCGCCGATCTGAACCTGAAAGGCGCCCGGGCCGCCCGCCACGAAGGTGATAACCCGCGCGCCTAAGGTGAGGGCCGTGCCGGCTGCCGGGTTGCTCGTGAACGCGATGCTTCCCACGGCGGGTGTCGGCGTCAGGGTCAGATTGCCCTTCACCGTGGACCACTCGTGCCGGACGAGCGCGCTCTCGGGCGTGTCGCGCAGATGCGCCCGTACCAAGCCTGCGGTCAGGTCGCGGCGCCGGGCAGTGGACGTGAGGAGGCGCCCGAACACGAGTTGCTCCGTGTTCGGCGCGCTGACGTTCACCGTCGCCATGGGCTCGGCCTCAGTACTCGATGACGATCAGACCCGCACCGCCGCGCCCGGTTTGACCGACCGTGCAGGCGATCTGAGTGCCGGGGGTCAGGCCCGAGATTTCCTTGAGGCAGAAGGCGCCGCCGCCGTTGCCGCCGACCGTTGTGCTTCCGCCAACGAACCCGCCGGTCCCACCGCCTGGGAAGCCGCCGTCGCCGGCCGAGCCAAGGATGCCCGCTGTCGCGCCGCCGCCACCGCCGCCGTTGGCCCCGCGGCCGTAGGGGCCGTTGCCGCCACCGCCGGTGCCGATGAAATCCAGGCTGTCGGTGCGTCCGAGGCGCCCGTGCGAGCCCCCGACGAGGCTCGCGCCCTCGCCCGTATAGCCGTTGGCCCCGAAGCCGACGCCGCCGAGATCGCCGGGCGTGAACAGGTTGCCTGCCGCGCCGCCCGCGTAGCCGTTGCCGGACCCGCCGTTGCGGTTGATGTCGCCGCCGGTCGCCGTGCCGCCCGCGCCAGGCAGCGCGGTATTGCCAGCACCCTGCGTGCCCTTCTTGCCGCCGCCCGCCGTGAGGTAATTGCCGAACTTGCTGTCGATACCGTCGCTGTTGCTGGACGCGCCGTTGTCCTGCGAGGCGCCGGAGCCCCAGGCACGCACGCGGATGCGCGTCACGCCGGGCGGCACGGTCCAGTTGCCCGAGGCCAGGATGCGGGCAATCCGGCCTGCGCCGTAGACCCCGCTCTCCGGGTTGATCAGGCTCGGGGCCGAGCCGTTGTTCAGGCCGGGCGCGCCGTTGGCGCCACCCGCACGCGCCGTCTCGAGGGCGCTGGAATAGACCCGCATGGATCAGGCTCCCTTCTGGCCGACGAGCGTGGCGGAGAGTCCACCGGTCGCGGTGACGAACAGGCGCCAGCCCGAGCCCAGCGTGAGGGGCTGGATCAGCCACCAGCCGCGCGGCTCGATCGTGAAGGCGGGCTGGATCTTGTTGGCGGCTGTCGGGTCTGCGCCCGAGGTCAGGGCCACCTGACTCACGGTGACGCTGGCATCGGTGTCGTTCGTCAGCTTCAGCGAGTAGGTGCCCGCCTGCGCATCGCCGATGCTCCCGTTGGTCACGTCGGTCTGCGTGTTCGCCGCAAGGGTGATGGCGACGATGTTGGAGCGGTCGTAGACGACCGGAGGGGCTGCCATCGGGGGGCCTCAGAGCATGGACAGGTAGAAGGCCGGGGGGCGCAGCGCCTCGATCATCGCGGCGACGGCGGCGGGGTCGGTGAACAGTCCGGTCCGGGCGGCGGCAGACTCGCTCTCGCTCGCGAAGGCGGAGCGCCAGCCGGAGGCCTGCCGGATCATGAAGGCGCCGCGCCCGGTCTGGTCCGAGACGCCGATCAGGAAGCCGACCGGCGGGCTGCGGTAGACGTAGCCGCCACCGGTAGCACCCTGCGCGATCTGCCCTGAGAGGCCCGCCCACGCCCCTGTGGCGCCGATCGGGATCAGGTAGGTGTCGCCCGGAGCCGGGCTCGCGGGCGGGGCCGTCACCGTCGCGGATTTGACCGCGAGAAAGTACGGGACGAGCGGGCCGGTGATGTCGTTTCCGGTCGCGGGTCCAGACCCGCCGCCCGTACCCGGGGGCGGGTTGAGCAACTGGAACTGCGTCCCATCGTAGAACAGGATGGTGCCGTACCCGACCATGAGGTCGTTGGCCGAGAGCGGCGTGCCGGACCCTCGGACAATCGGTTTCAGCCCCAGCCCGGCCATGTTGACCTGGGCCGGGCCGGTGTTGTTGTTGTTCGGCTTGACGACGACGATGAGCCCGGCAGAGTAACTGGCGACGGCAGGGGTCGGGTTCAGCGTCAGGGCGTTCGGTGTGGTCGAGAGATCGACACCGTAGTGCAGAAGGCTGTTCTGCAGAGGCCCGGCTTGTGCAGGCGAGAACCCGGTCAGAAGCTGCGCGATGCCGTTGTTGTCGAAGGTGAACAGGTAGATCCCGTTCGCCTTGACGGCGCCCACCTCCAACTGGTCCCCGGTCGGCCGGATCACCGCGGCGGGCGCGAGCCCGTTGATGATGATGGTCGTGTTGCCGGTGTTGGCCGCCGCGACGCGCACGAGGACGGTCAGGCCCTCGGTGTAGGCGGCCACGCCCGGAACCGCGATCTGGATCTGATTGAGTGTCGTTGAGGCATCGACCGAGTAGTGCAGAACCTCGGAGCCGAGCGACTGCTGAAGCGCGGCGACGAAGGCGCTCTCAAAGGCCGCGACATTGCCATCGTCGCGGACATCAAGACCCGAGTAGTCGGCCGTGAACTGGCCCAGCATCGCGGCGGCGAACGAACTCTGTCGCCAGACCGTGTTGAGGTGGTCGGGCTGCGCGATCCCGTTCTGGAAGCCCTGCTGGCGCGCCGGGAGGTTCTTGTAGTCGTCGGGGTCGAGCACGTTGGCGCCCACCCCGGTCCCGAAGGGCAAGAGTTCGTTTGCGGCCATGCGGGCCTCGCATCAGCGGGAGGGGAGGGGGTTCAGTAGCCGCGCGCGACGAGGTCGGCGGGCGCGGCACCGAACGCACCGCGTCCGAAGCCGCCGATGAAGGCGTTGTCGACGCCGAACCCGAACAGCGGCGCCCGATCGACGGTCGTCACGAGCGTGCGCCCGCGGACCGTCACCGGACGCGCCGGCAGATAATCCTCGGCGAGCAGCATGAGCTTGTGCAGCGGCGGGATCTCACCGGAGACCCCGAGCAGGACCGCGCCTTCGCCCGCATCGGCATGGACGACGACGCGTGTGTTCGGGCTCGCGAAGAAGGCGTCGTAAACCTCGGCCGCGCCGGACACGGTGCCGTCCCAGCGGTTGAGCACCGCCTTGGCGCGCAGGAGGTCGCGATAGGTGTCGTCCGTCAGGCGGGTGATGCCGGTCTGCGGGTCGGTGGCTACGTACCAGAGACCGCGCCCGAAGCCGCGCGCCGCGTCACCGAACGAGAACCAGTTGTTCGGCAGCGGGTAGGAGAGGAAGCGGGTGTAGCCCTCCCACGCACCGACGGCATCGAGTTGGACACCCACCGCCTCGTCGATGTCGAAGGCGCGCGGCAGGTCGAGCACCGCGTTGCCCACGGCGACGGCGGGCGCGACCGAGAGCGCCACTGTGGCCTGGAAGCGCGGGCGCTGGCGGTGGTAGGCGGTCACCCGCGCCTGGAAGTCGGCGACCTGCTTCACGGCACGCTCACGAAGGCGACGCCGTCAGGCGGCATCTCGGGTCGCTCATCGAAGCGGAAGGCAAGATCGGTCTCGCCCGGCTCCGCGCCATCGCGCGCCACGTCCACGCCGACCAAGCTGTAGGTCTCGGAGCCGGGCCCGTTGCCGAGCCGGGCCGGGACGTAGGCCCCGCCGCGCTCGAGCTGCCCGCCGATGCCCACGCTCTCGGTGAAGGTGGCGAGGGCAGCCCGGATGTCGGCCTTCACGTCGTCGGTGAAGCCGCGCTTCGCCCGCAGGCGCACCTGGTAGGTCGCGGGCACGATGGTCGGGCGGGTGAACGTGATCGTCTGGGCGATGCCGAAGGGGTCGATGTAGGATGCCCTGGTGTTCCCGATGGGAGGCACGCCGGGTGGCGCCTTGCGCCCGATCACGCTCGCGATCGCGCCCGCGTCGCCGCCCTCGATCACCAGCGCGTAAGAGCGGGGGGGCAGACCGTTCTGATCCACCGCGAGCGTCGGGTTGATGTAGCCGCGCGCGTGGATAACGCCGGGGAGGTTGCCGATCTCGGCGATCATCCCGCCGACCACCGTGGCAGCCCCCGCCATCGTGGAGGCGGCCTGCCGCCGCCGGAGTGCCGGGTCGCGCTCGATCGGCGCGCCCGGCACGGCCGCGCGCGGGTTCGACACCGACTGCCAGCCCGGCACGGGCGTCTCGATCACCGAGAGCGCACCGGGATCAGCCGCGACCGCCCCGGGCTCGGAGCAGGTCGCCGTAGCCGTGGTCTCGCCGGAGAACGGGATCTCGACCAGGGCGGGCAGCGTCCAGACCGTACCGTCCGCATCGGCGATCTGACCGTCCTCGATCTGCGTGCCGGCCTGGCCGATGATTCGCACATCTGCGGTCGAGGCGGTCGCGATCTTGCGCCGAAGCCCGTTGAGCTTCACCGAGCGGGACAGCCCGACGCCCTGCGCCGTCGCGGGCGAGAAGGCGTTGTAGACCGCCACCATCGCGCCGTTGGCCTGATGCAGCGCGTCGGCTTGGAGGCGGATCCACTGGCCGTCCTGGGTGTCCTCGTCCAGAACGATGTCCTGCCCGTAGATGCCCCGGTAGCCGTCCGCATAGTAGGCGAGGCAGTCCTCGAAAGGCGGGCGGTGGATGCCCGTCTCGTCGATGGTGCAGACGGGCGGGCTGGCCATCAGAGGGGACTCGCTGTGGTGAGGGAGCCGGGCCCGTAGGCCGTGTCGACCTCGACCGTGACCGCGTTGTGCCGGGTCTCGCGGTCGAGCGTAGAGTCGTAGGCGGTGATCGCCCGGACGCCGGTCGTGCCGAGGATGCGGGAGCGGATCGTGGGGTCGCGCAACGCGCCGGTGTATTTGCCCAGAACCTGTGTGTTCCAGGGGGTGCCGGCGGCGAGGTCCTGATACCACTCGCCCAGGAACATCTGCAGGCGGGTTTCGGCGCACTGCGCGGGCGCCTCGGGCACGTCCCGGTAGAAGTTGGACTGCCCACGCCCGAACGTCATGTCGCGCGAGCCCGCCGGATCGGCCGGATCGTAGGGCGTCAGCTTGCGCACGCGCATCGTCAGCCCTCCAGCGCGGTCATGGCCGCGACATCGACCTTCATGGGGGGCGTGTGCGCGATCTGCGCGGCGAGCGCAGCGTCCATCGCGTCCTGCGCCTCGCCTTGCACCAGAGAGCGCAGGACGCCCTGGAAGCCGGTGGCGGCGCCCTCCTGGCGATTGCCCGCTTCATCGAACGCGGGCGGCACGGCGAGGGCGCCGGCCACGCTGGACACGGTCGCGATGACGGGGTGCATCTGCTCGGACCACGCCAGGGCGCCGGCCGAGCCCGCGACGATGGTGGCCGCGGTGTTTATCTGGTCGAGCACCCAGGAGGTTGCCGCGTCCGGTGCGAGGCGGCCTGCCACGACGTCGGCAACGACGCCCGGCAGCGCGCCCGCCACATCCCGCACGAAGGGGATCGCGGTGAGCGGGGCCGTGACCACCTCCATCGCGGCGGCGGCCGGCAGCGCGGCCCCCGCGAGGTCCGCCGTGTTGGCGTGGCCGATCATGGCGAAGAAGCCCTGGGCGCCGTTCGTCAGGCCCGCGAGGTTGTCGCCCGCGGCCCGCAGCGCGCCCATCGCTTGGTCGAGCCCTCCTGTGAGGCCAGAGGCGCCCGCCGCGCCCTGGATCGCGTCGATCAGGCCCTGCGTCCCGCCGCCTGCCATACCCTGAAGCTGCGAGACCAGCCCGCCGACCTGCCCCTGCACCGCGTTCGTGAGCGCGGCCGCCGGGTTCTGCATGATCGCGGACAGGTTCCCATCCTGGATTACCTTGCCCATGAGGCCGCCCATGCCGCCGCCATCCATCCGCTTCACGACGGACAGCTTCTCCATGAACACGGTCGCCACCTTGGAGAGCGGCACGCCAGACTGAAGCTGCAGGTTCTGGCCGAAAGGAACGAAGCCGGCCATGCGCTGCACCTCAGCAGTTGAGCAGGACCTTGCCCGCGACGTTCTGGATGGTCTTGTTGTCGACGAAGTGCGTCGCGCCTTCGCGCTGTGTCAGCACGCCCGTGTCGTTGGCCTGATGCACGGACTTCCCGCGCACCTGGGTCACGGCCGAGCCCGAGACGTCGGAGAGCGACTGCTTGTCGTCGGACCGGGTCTGGGTCGAGGACTGCGACACGCCCTTGAGCGCGTTCGGCTTGGAGCGCGAGCCGGGATGGAAGCGCCCGTCCGAGAGCGCGCTGCGCATGATCACGGCGGGCTGTACGCCGCCCTTGTCGTGCCAGTTCGAGATGCCGCGTGAGCCGAAGACGATAGAGCCCTCGGACCCCTTCTTCAGCGGGAAGGTCTTCGAGAACCCGCCCGCGCCGGGGTAGTGCACCACCACGTCATCGAACTCGGGCAGCTCGACCCACTTGGTCGTGCCATCGGGCTGCATCTCGGGCAGCTTCAGCGCGCACTTCAGCTTGACGGTGTTCCCGTCCTTCGAGTCCTCCGCGACCATCACAGGTAGTTCCGTGATCACGCCGCGCAGGGCGTTGTCGATGATGGAGCGGAACTGCTCCTCCTCGTCGAAGAAGGCTTCGCGCAGGTCGGCGAGGTCGCTGTTGCTCATCGGTGCCGCTCGTGGCTCAGGCCCGGCCCAGGCGCGCCTGCGCCGTCGTAGAAGCGCCCAGCGCGTTGCAGACGAACTCGCTGTAGAACTCGTTGCCCCGGGTATCCCCGACGTGATCGACGGCGAGCACCTTGTAGATCCCGTCCGCGGCGATGGTGCCGAGATTGGGTTCGATGTTTCGGACCTCACCACTGACGCTTAGATCGAACGCTGCGCGGTCAATCGACTTTTCGTCGATATGTACCCGGCCGTGGGCTTGGATGCGCGGGTTCAGGAGCGACCTGCCGATGATGCCGTTGTCGGTCTGCGTGGGGCGGCCGATCATGCCGGTGTCGGAGTTCAGCACCACCGCATCCCCCGGCAGTGTCCCGCCCGCGGGCACCACGTTGAGACGCCCATCACGGATGCACCACGTGCATCCGAGCGACTGGGCGAGGCGGCGCATCGTATCGCGTGCCATGCCGAAGTGGACTTGGGCTCGCGGATCTTTCGTCTGGGCCAGGATCGGAGGGGCATACCCTGGGGATATGCCGTACTGCTTCATGGCTTTGACGACGAGGTCGTAGAGATCCTTGCCGGTCGAGTTGGCCGGCAACGCCCCCTTGATCGTAGCCTGTTGGTAGGCCTTCAGGCCGTCTTCTGCGAACAGGTCGACGTAAGTGTCCGTTGGGCTTTCGCGGCCACTATTGCGGGATCTGACATCACCCGTGAAGATCAGGCCGTACAGACCCTCGTACCCAAGCTCTAAGCTCACGCGCCCCGAGCGCTTCGGCAAGGCCTGAACTGTGGCCTCGGAGAGGTTTGAGATGCGGATAACCGCGGCTCTCGGCGATTGAACGAACGGATCCCTGATCCTGAAGCGCACCCGGAACTCGGACAGATCCAAAGTGCCGCCTGAGCCGCCGCTCGCAGTGACCCGGCAAACACGGCGGTACAGGCGCGTCATTCGACAGGCTCGTAAACGAGAAGCGTCTTGGCGCCGAGGTCGTTGAAGCCGGGCTTATAATCCGGCTCCCCTGGCGTGAAGATCGCCATGCGACACGGTATGCCCAGATCTGCGTGGGGCTCTAGCAGGTCTTGGCCGGGAAGGAGCGGCAGCCCTGCAATGAGCGCCACATCTTCTGCCAGCGAAATGTCGAGCGTCCAGCCGCCCTCTTCCTCGTCAACATAGTAGAGGAAAAGAATATAGTAGTTCTCGCCCAACGTGAGGGCCATTTTCTGAGCCGCGCCAGGAAACACGGGGATTTCAAAGATCGCCATAGCAACCCTCTCAAAACGCCGCGTTGCCGCTGGGGCCGCTTAGGCCAAAACCTCCGCCGCCGGGCGCCCGGCCAATGCCCGACTCGGTGTTGGGCAGCAGCGTCCCGAAGCCTACGGCGTTCGGTGAGATCTGCGTCGAGAGCCCTGACAGCCCCCCGATGTTGACCTCTGTCGGCAGGACCGTGCCAACGTCCTTCCACGCACCTGTCGCTTCAGGGCTGGCCTGCGAGCCGTTCGGCGCGATGCCGCCTCCGCCGGCTCCACCCCCGCCGCCTCGCGCCCGCGCCAAGCGCACCCGGCGCAGGCGCACGATGAGCATGGCGGCGTTGGTGGTCTGGTCCGTCGTGTCGGCGCCGACGAACTCCACGAGCATGTCGCGGTAGGCGCGCTTGGCGGTGAAAACCTGGAACGGCTCCCGCGCCGCCATCAGGTTGAGAACCGCCTCGTACTGCTCGCGGGAGTAGCCGACGTAGCCGCCGGTCGCATCCGAGTAGCCGATGCGCATCTCCAGCCGCTCGGGCAGGATGAAAGCATGGTCCGAGACGGAGGCGCCGATCTCGACCGGGTGGTCCGTGATCGCGACCGCGTCCTGATGGACCTCCGAGACCACCACGTCGGTGACCAGCGAGCCGATCACGCTGCCGGTCGGGACCAGCAGCGCGTAGAAATCATCGAGCAGGGCCACGGGCGGCACCTTCGGAGGAGGGGTGGCGCGGATGGCGGGGAGGGCGCAGTGGAGCGCCGATCAGAGGGCTAGCGTATGCACTCGGAGCCCAGATGCGACAAAGGCCCGGCGTCGCCGCCAGGCCCTCGGATCTAGTCTCGGTTGTGCGTCAAATTCTCGGTGGGGGCAAGCGGTTTGGGTCGCGCCCGGCACCGGAGAGATGCAGGGTCATCTATGCCGCAAGATCCAAGCCCGGTCTAGGGGATTGGTTTCAGGCGCCACAGAGAGACAGATACGAAAGAGCCCCGCCGGCGGGCCGGCAGGGCTCGTTCTGAAGCTGATTCCACGTCGGCGCCAAGACGTGTCGCAACTCCCAAAGCCCCTTCCGGGGACACGCTGGATATAGCGTGCGGGCGAATCGCTTTCAATCAGAGGTCAGAGACCGAGCGCGGCGCGGAGGCCTGCCTCGACACGCGCCATGTCCCACGGAGCCAGGAACTCGCCTCGGTAGCCCTGACCCGCGAGAACGCGGTCCAGCCTCGCGTGCGACACTCTGATGGGCGAAGCGCAACTCGCCCAGACATCCTTCGTGAAGGCTCGGTAGGATCGCGCCAGGAAGGGAACATCCCAGGGACCCTCCGTCCGAGGTGGCGTCGAGGTGCACGGAACAACGGTGCAGAGCCCCGGGCCAGCGCCGTGCCGGTGGTTGAGCCTATCGTCTGACACGACGATGGCCCGCCTGTTCTTCCATACCTCGGGAGCCGCCGAGACTGGCGGCTCATAGACAGGGAAGGTGTGCGGGTTCAGTGGGTCGGGCCCGAAGTAGCACATCAGGATTGCGCCACGGCGGGGCGTGAAGGTGATAGGCACGATCGTATCAGCGGCCGTGAGCTTGAGCGTCGGCGCAACTCTCAAGACAGCGCATGATCCACGCATTGAGCGACTGCCCCCTGGCGGAGGCCAGAGCTTCGATCCTGCTCTTCAGACTGTCGGGGATGCGAACCGTCACTCGGCTTTCGGCCTCACCTGCCTCAGGCTGAGGACCGAAGTGGCGTTCGATCAGATGGGCGAAGCGATGCTTTTCCATCCAAGACTGCGCCTGTGCTGGCGACAATGGTTCGATGTCCTCAAGCATTTCCTCGTGCGGCCCGCCATAACTCCAGTCACCGTGGTGGCGGAAGTATGCGCCGTGACGGGTCTGATACAGCGTGTCATGCAAGTGGCCGCCGTCCTGTTCGGCTTTTGCCAGCATCGTCGCCGTTTCAGTGTTGTAGGTCTTCCCGTCCAAGATGCGTTTCATCGCCTGCCTCACTTGGCGCACTCACATGACGTCATGTAAAGGACTTGGCGTCATGTGTCAACAGTTGACGTCGAGTGATGCATGGCTCCGCATGCCGCTACCGCTCGGTAAGCAGGACGAGCCTATGCTCAGGGGATGCGTGCCTCTACCGCCATGCTCGCCTGCCTAACTGCCCTGGTCGCGGCTGAGCCTGTCCGCGCGCAAGGTGCCCTGCATCCAGACTGTCGATGGTCGAAGGGCATGCGTGCGGATCCAACTCGCGAGTGCCCCGGCGATCCGGTCCTGCCCGTAGAACTGCCCCGCTACGATGTAGAGGCCGCGTGCCGCCGGCAGAACTTCAACCCTTCAACGTGCGTCGAGTATGTCCAGCCCTACTACGACCAATTGAAGGAAGTTTGGCTGCACTTGGACGAGGACCTGAAACGGCGCTGCACTGAGAAGTACCGCGAGAACATCCACGCCCGATACGTTCAGATCCACGCCTGCATCGACGCCGAACTCACGAGGCGCGAGCATCAGGACAAGCAGCACAACCCGACGCGCTTCCGGTACTGACCTGCTCGGACTTCTCCTCCCCAGATTACCCCTTGTTCAGGTTCGCGCGTTATGGGTGAGCCATGTACGCTCGTCTCGCTCCTCGCTTGATCACAGGTCTTTTGCTGCTGACCTCCAGCTTCGCGGCGGCTGCCGAAGACCAATATGATCGCGATCTGCCGTATCTATTCAGCTGCGTGAACAAGAACCTGGGCGATCTGATCCCATCCGGGGAGCCGATCAAGACTATCAATGAGGCGGTACTGGAAATCTGCGAAAGCGAATTTGACCGCGCGCTAAATGAAATGACACGCGCTGCACTCAAGGATCCCGAGCGACCGCCCCACCTTACAGAGCGCCAAGTCTATGCCTTCTTCAATGAGAAGATGCGCAAGATGCTGTTGGCCTATGCAATCAAGTTCAAGGCGACGGGCGGGCCTACCAGCTTGTCTAGATGATCCCGGGCCGACTCGGCTTCTCCTTCCCGCATTACCCTTCGTTGAGGATCGCGCGTTATGGAGAGACCATGCGCGCCTACGGCCTCAGTCGCGCTCCGCCCTTTCCCACAAGAAGGACAGGGCTTGGTTGATCGCCTCCTCGGGAGTGTCACGATTCGTCCAGGGCAGATCCCAGTCGGCCCAGACCATCATCTTGACACGGCTCTCTCCGGTGCCGGGGTAGACGAGATCCGCATAAATCTCGCGCTGTATGTAAGACACAGTCGAGAATGTGCCGCGTAGGTTGTCACGCGCAACAATCCGGATGTGCTCGGTCACCCCGTTGACGCGAACGTAGAGTTCGACAGTCTTTGCAATCTCGTAGAACTCGGAGACGCCCTCGCGATTATACATTCGTAGGCTCCTTCAATCTCACGCCAGGGCCGCCCCCATTCTGAGAGATGAACTCCACGCCGGCCTCCTCAAACGCGCGCTGAACCGCCGCCAGGTTATTCGCCGAGGGCACGCGTCGGCCCTTCTCGAAATCCCGGATCGTGCTCTCGCTCAGGTTTGACAGGCGGGCGAGCTGCATCTGCGGCCAGTCCAGAAGGCCCCGAGCGGCCCGCGACTGCGCGGGGGTGAGTGACATAACGGCTCCATATCTCGGAAACCGTTTAGCACACACGGAAAGCGTTGACAGCGCCTAATTTCCACGGTATCCGTTGGTGGCACACGGAAACCGAGGGAAGCAGACATGTCCGTCCGGACCATCTCCTGGAACGCCGCCCTCCGCGATCTCCGCGACGACCGCACCAAGGTCCCAGCCGGCTTTGCAGGCTCCCGCGCCCTGGCGCAGACTTTCATCAAGACCCGCCGCCTTCCGCTCGTCGTCGCCGGTCAGTACGATCGCTCGGCCATCATGCAGGTCGCGATCCTCGCGGCGAAGGCGCACCAGGGCCGGTACGGCTCGACCTGGGGCGAGGCGCTCTCCGTCTCGCTGAAGGCGACGTGGCAACTCGCTAAGGCGGCGCGCGCCGCAACCCGGCACTAGCCGACGCCGGGCACCTATACCCGGCACTCCCCCAACAATCTGTCTGCCCAACCCCAGGAGGTGAACCCGTGGGAATGATAAACCGTGTCTCGAACCGGCGGGGGGTGCTTGCCGGGCTGGCGGCAGCACCCTTCGGAGGCGCCGTAGCCGCTGCTGTGGCGGCAGATCCTGATGCGACCCTACTCGCGCTCGGAACCCGTTTTGAGGCCGCCTGGGCGCACGAGCGGAAAACGGACGCCCGATTCAAAGGCGACCTCTCGGCCGAGGCAGTCGCAGCCTGTGAGGCGGCGTACGCGGCCACGGGGCTGATCGCGGAAGAGATCGAGCCGATCCGCGCAAACACGCTCGCAGGCCTCTACGTTCGCGCCCGCGTCCTACTCTGGTGCATGGGAAGCGATCCACTGATTGCTGAGCAGTTCTCAGACAGCCCGCCCGCTACCGACGTTCGAATGATCGTCAGCCTTGCGCAGGACGTGCTCCGGATCGGCGCCGCCCCGTGACCTACGAAGAACTGATCGCCTCGCCGTTATGGGCGAGGCAGCGCCAGGAGGCGCTCGCCCGCGACGGCTTCCGCTGCCGGGGCTGCGACACGACCGAGGATCTTGAGGTCCACCACCGCCGCTACGGCGACCCGCTGGGGACCGAGACCGTCGACGATCTGACCACCCTCTGCCGGGAATGCCACCATGCGATCACGGAAGTCATCCGCCGCCGCCGCTCCGCCGGACGCGCCCACATCGTCCCAGAAGCCGCACGCCGCATCCCAGGCGCTGCCGCAGGCTTCAGCGCCGAAAGGCTACCAGCGCCTCAACTTCAGGCTCACCGGCGTGTCCGGCCTGGTCATGCACAACGGCCAACTGGCGAACCCGCTGAACCCCTTCGCGAAGGCGCTGAAGGCGGTCTCGGGCAAGCGAGCGAAGACGGACGCTGACTTCGAGGAGATGGCCCGGATCGAGTTCCTGGGCGGCCTCTACGTCGGCGAGGACGGCCCTTGCATCCCGGGCGAGTTGATCGAGGCCACGCTGATTTCGGCGGCCAAGAAGGTGAAGCGCGGCCCGCAGGCAAAGGCCGGCATCCTCTCGGATGGCAACCACCCGATCCTCTACGATGGCCCGCGCAACCCGGACGCCCTCTGGGCCGAGGAGCGCTTCCGGCTCGTGGCCGGCGTGAAGGTCGGGCAGGCTCGCATCATGCGGACGCGGCCGATCTTTCGCGAATGGTCGGCCGACGTGTTCGTGGATTTCATGCCCGACGCGCTCAACGCTTCCGAGGTGGAGCAGATGATGCGCACGGCGGGTTCGGTGATCGGCCTGGGCGATTGGCGCCCCAGGTTCGGACGGTTCACAGCCGAGAGGCTGTGAAGGGCCTGTCGGGGCTGGTCACGGCTGGGTGCGCCATGGTCAGGCGAGGCGGGGCAAGGCAGGGGTGAAGGGCGGCTTCGGCCGTCCTTCCGCCTGATGACTGTGAACTCCCATCGCGGATGAGCGCGATCGGCGTCCACAGCGTGGACGAGCCAGGCGGGCTAAGGCACGGCATGGCAAGCTGAGGCAAGACCGGGTTCGGCTTGGCAAGGCGAGGCAAGGGTGAAGGGGTCGGCTCGCGCCGGCCCCTTCCGCCTTCCACCAGTCGGTAAGGAGAACGAGATCAGTATGCCCGCATGGGCATTCTGCGCGGCCTCCTCTTGCTCGTCATCATCTTCGTGTTCGTGGCCATGCGCCGCGATCCGCCGGAACCTGATCCCGAGCCGGACCGCAACGTCACGGTCATCGAGAAGAACGTGCAGCCTCCGGCCGGGCGGCCCCCGCGTGCTGAGCCAAAGCCTCAGCCGCAGATATCGCCCACACCACAGGGCGCCGAGCGGCCCAAGCTTCAGTGCATGATCACGCGAGCCGGCAATGGCTCGTACTCGTCCTATGATGGGGGCAAATCGGCGCTGGCCATCATGATGGCATGTCCGAACGACTATGCTGCGTGGGTCGCCTATTGTGAGACGAGCGGCCCGAACGAAGACGGGAGGTGCGATGTCGCTTTGGCTACCATGGTGCAGGTGATGCTGAAGCAAGCGGGGCGCTGACCCGCGCAGACTTCTCCTCCGGCTATTACCCTTCGTTGACGCTCGTGCGTTAAGGGCAGGCTATGCGCGCTGCCCTCACCCTTATCTCCGTGCTGAGCCTAACCGTCAGCGCGCTAGCGGCTGAGCGAATCCCATCTTTTCCGAAGCGGACCAGTTACGACGACGCCCGAAATAGCCTGCGTGCGCTCGGCTGGGCGCCAGTCGTGCAAACGGGCCAGCGCTGTGGGACGGATGGTTGTTACGAGCGGTGCGCGCCAGGATTTGAAGCTCGGTGCCTCACCTACCCCGAGACGGCCATCTGCCGCGGGACAGGCTTGGCCGCCTGCGAGTTCCTGTGGAAGCGAAACGATGTGCTGATCGAGATCCGGACAATCGGTGAGGATGATCCGCCTACTGTCGCCGGGGTCAGTTGCAAGGTTAATTGTAGATAGCCCCTGAGGCGTTGGCGCCCCAGGGTTCATCTCACGCATACCTGTTGTTGAAGTTCCCGATCAGATCGGACCGCTGGCGCGATGCTGCGCCTGTGATGTGGCTCGCAGCCTCCTTCGGGTCGGAGACGCCGGTCACGGTTGCGGTCGTTGTGCGCTGATCGTTGAACGTCCGCTGATCGTAGACCGTTTTTCCGGCTTTGGAATCACCCGCTCCCAGCGGGCTCGTCTGGAAGGCGCCGCCCGCTTTCCACTGTTCGGCCGTCAGGCCGCGCGGGTTGATCTTGCCGATGCTGCCCTCTGCCTTGCCGATCCACATTTCTGGATAAGCCACAAGCGTTTGCTCGACCTTTTCGGCAGTTTGAAGGGCGACTTTTCTCAGCTTCTCAACGGCAGCATTGACCTCGGGTGCTAGGCCAGAGCCCTGGCCAGCCGTGTTACCGGCGCCGAACGAGTCGTTGAACCTCTGTTCAAATGCAGAGCTGCCTTTGGGCTTGTCTGGGTCCTGTACTGCGCTTTGCATCCGCTCCAACATGGTCTGCGGATCAATCAGTTTGCCGTCCTTGTCCCGCATCTCAAGGTGTAGATGTGGGCCAGTTGAACGACTGTCGGTCGGGCCAACAGCGCCGATCCGCCCCCCTCCTTTCACAGCGTCACCCTGCTTCACCGAAGGGACAACATGTCTATAAGTAGACGACGAACCGTCTTCGTGCTCGATGGTAATGTCGCCATGCTCATTGAGCTTGACCACCTTCCCATCTTTCAGTGCTTTCACCCCGGTCCCTGGCGTTGCGGCGAGATCGACTCCATTGTGATGACGGACATCGCCGTGGATGGGGTGTTGGCGCGGTCCAAACTTCGACGTGATGCGTCCGCCACCTTCCAAGACGTTGGCGCCGTCGCCACCAGCCTTTCCATTCGACCCGGTTTGGCCCCCTGATCGATCATCCCGCTCAAGGGCTCGTCGCGCAGCCTCACGCTCCTTCGGGTGCGTCTTGAACCCCTCCCAAGCACCTAGGCCCTGCTGTCGCGCGATCCAATGCGCGATCTGATCTTGTGTCTTTTCATCGAACTTCGTTGTGTTCGGGTCAAGGCCAAGCGCTTTGATGGCTTCCTTGAGCGTAGAACCAACGATTTGGTATCGACCGAGCGCCGACGAATTCGGATTCCCAGGCTGTTGGCGCATGAACTTGCCGAGGTCTAGGATCTCAGCAAGTGTCTTGTCCGTAAGTGTTTGCTCTTTACCGCCAGGGAGATATTTACCGTAGCCTAGAGAGGTGTTGTAACCATTCCCGGGCCGGCCGGCAGTACCTTCGGCTCGCGCAATGTTATCAAGGAGGCCATCTGGCGCGGGACCTAAGCCCAACTTCCCCTTCACCCAGCCGAGACCACGGCTGACGATGTTGGGGCCGCGCTCGGCACCCTGCTGAGTCTTGCCGTAGATGCGGTCGGCGATGCCCGGGTCGAGCGTGCGGACAACGCTCTCGTGCCAGGACCGCGAGCCGGCCCCCGCGTCGAGGATACCGGCATCGTTGGCCACCTTGGCCGCGACGCCGATCCCGAGAAGGCCGAGCAGCCACGTGGGCGGACGCATGGCGCCGAGCGTCCCGAGCAGGCCCACGACCTTGCCTAGGGGTGCCAGCACCTTGGCCGCCAGCACGACCGCGAAGGCCGCGAAGGCCGCGGTGAGACCGTCCTGGCCGGTGATCGCCTTGGCGACCCGGTCGAAGCCCTCCCAGAGGTCCTTCAGGGCGTTCAGCGTGGACTGGATCGCGGGCCACCACCGATCCCACGGGATCAGGGTGTCCTTCGCGCCCTCGCGCCACTTCTGGTAGTCGTCGTAGAGGACGACGATTGCGCCCGCGAGCGCGAGCAGGGCCGCGACGGGCCCGCTCTTGAGCAGGAGGAGCGCGGTCGCCACCGCTGCGATCGAGATCAGGAACTGCTTCGTCGCCGGGTCGAGGTCGTTAAATTTGCCGATCAGGTCGACGACGCGGGTGGCCAGGCGCAGCAGGGTCTCACCGATGCCGATGACCGCCTTGGCGATTCCGTCCGCGTTGGCGAGCAGGTAGTCCGTCAGGCGCCCGATCTGCGCGCCGAACTTCGTCGTCAGCGCGGCGCCGATGCGGGTGAACAGGATGTCGACGGCGGCCCACATGCGCCGCCACATATTCATGAAGGCGGCCGAGTCCTTGGCCGCGCGGTCGGGATCGACGCCGGCCTTGCCGAGCATCTCCCGGTATTCGAGGACCGCCTTCTTGAACGAGCCGTCCTTCAGCGCGATCAGCGTGCGCTCGTCGATCCCGAGCGCGTCCGCGTAGGCCTTGGCCTGGAAGTGCGGCATCTTGGCGAACGCGTCGCCGAGCTCCATCGTGACCTCGGTGAGATCGCGGAGCTTGCCGTTCTGGCGCGTGGCGACGCCGAGGTTCTTGAGCATCCCCTCGTAGCCGGGGGAGGAGCGCATGTTCTGCGCCAGCGCCTCGAGCGAGCCCGCCGCGCCCTCGGCCGTCGAGCCGAGCTGCGAGGCGGCGTAGCTGAACGCCTTGAGGTTTCCGACCTTGGAGTTGGTGCGCTCGGAGGCGTAGTAGAGCTTCTCCAGCCCGTCCGAGATCTTCACGACCGCGGCAGTGGAGGCGAGGGCCGCGGCCTCCAGGGCGACCGCCATCGCGGCCACGCCCTTCACGAAGGCGGTCGTGCGCTCCTTGGCCGCCTTCGCGGCAGCGGACTCGGCGGCCTCCCGCTCCTTGGCCCGCTTCAGCGCATCCTTGGCCGCGCGGACATCCGCGTCGGCCTTGATCTTGTTCGCTTCCTGCGCCGACTTCGCGCCCGCGAGCCGGGCCGCCTCGGCCCGCTTCTCGGCCTCGATGACGGCCTTCTCGTAGGCCTTGACCGAGCCCTCCGCCTTGGACTGGGAGGCGGTGTCAACGCGCCAGCCCAGGAGGTAGACCGCGAAGCGGCCTAGGCCCGCCCCAGCTTCGTCTGGGCTGTCGTAGAGGCCCCAAGCGCGTTGCAGACGAACTCAGAATACCAAGCCTCGCCTCTGGTGTCTCCGATGTGATTTACAGACGATACTTTGTAGGTTCCGTCAGTCGAGATCGTGCCGAGATTAGGCTCAGACTTGTTAACTTCGCCTTTTACTGAGAGATCGAACGGGGATAGATCAATTGACCTTTCGTCAATTACAACCTTGTGTCCGGCCTGGATCCTGGCATTAAGGAGGGATCTGCCAACGATGCCCTGCTCAGTTTGCAACGGTCTTCCTATGAGACCGCTATTAGAATTCAATACAACAGGCCCGCCGGGAAGCGCCTCGCCAGCGGGCAGTACGTTCAGTCTGCCGTCCCGGATCAGCCATGTGCAGCCGAGGGACTGCGCGAGCCGTCTCATCGTATCGCGGGCCATGCCAAAATGAACCTGCGCCCTGGGATCCTTGGTCTGGGCAAGAATCTTGGGGATGTTCCCGGCAGTGATGCCATAGGGCTTCATCGCTTCAAGAACGATGTCTAGTATGTCTTTACCTGTTGAATTCGCCGGCAACGACTTTGACACTGAAGCGTACTGATACGGCTTGAGGCCGTCCTGTGCGAATATGTCAACGTATGTGTCTGTCGGGCTTTCGCGACCAATATTGCGTGCCCGAACCTCGCCCGAAAAAATTTGCGAGTAGAGTCCGGCATACCCGGCGATTAGGGCAATTCTTCCGCCTCGTTTTGGTATGGACCGCGCCGTACTATCGGAGAGGTTCGTTATTCGGATGGCTGCAGCTCGCGGTGTCTGAACCACCGGGTCGGTGATCCGGAAGCGCACCCGGAACTCGGACAGGTCGAGCGTGCCGCCACCGCTGCCGACATGAAGCTGGCAGATCCTGCCGTACAGTTGCGTCATTCGGCTTGCCTACTTATGCCTGATCTCGAATGTGTATGCATCCGAGATTGACTTGAGGTCCGGCAGGCCGGGGCTATTGAGCGGTTGCCCTTCGGCAATCTTGGCTTTGACTGCCCGAATTACGCACTCGCTCGCTTGATGGGCTTCGGCCTCGGCCCCTGCCGCATCCCCCAATACTGCGCGCCGCGCGGCCTCTACCATGTGGCCGGCAACTTCGGGGTGGGCGCCCTCTATGGCGCGCCGTAAGTGAAAATCCGGCGGGAGATTGATTTCGGGTGCGCCCGTCTCATGCAGATAGCCAACACCCGCTGCGCTGACCAGCGTCCCACTTGCCTGCACATTCGCAGACGCCTCTGCGGGGATCCCTATTGCTATCTGGATCTGCCCTAGTTCGGCTATGCGGCGCTCAATGGCACCGAAGCCGGGACCTTTGCGAATGACGGGCATGGGTGCTCCACACGCCCGCGGATGCGGGCGCCTTAGAAGGCTTTGAATGAGAAGGGGGGGGCGTGCGCGAGATGCGCAAAGCAAAAGGCCCCGCGTCATCGCAGGGCCTCTGATCCAAGGTCGGTTGTGCGCGAAATTCTCGCTGGGGACAAGCGGTTTTGCTCGCCGCGTCACCTAGTCGTCGCAGGATCGGTTATGGCCCAAGTTCCAGCGCCGGTCTAGGGGGAGCCAAGATCGCAGCGCCCCCTCGGCCCGGCAAGTACGGCGCCGATGGAGTCCAGGGGACGGACCGCATCAGGCTATATCTCAAATCGCAGTCGCACCGTAGCATCAGAGGCGCATTAGGTCGTATCAATCGAGCCGCCGTCAATCAGTGCGGCTCATTAAGAGGTCCGGGGGAAGCGGTGGCCAACAAGAAAAGGCAGCACTTTATCCCCAAATATGTACTTAGGAATTTTGCGGTTGACGGCCACAAAGCGCCCAAGGACAGAAAGCAGATTGCCCTATACAATCTCAATAAGGGTTTTTCTGTGCGCGCTGCGTCACTTAAAGAGCAATGCTATCGAGATTATATGTACGGGAAAGATCTCGTTCTTGAGGACCATCTCGGGATAATGGAGGGCGTATTCGGGGAGATCACAACAAACGCAATAAGCAGGAATGCCCTTAGCCGAAGCTTTGATGACATAGCTGCCATTGCATTTATGGTCGCGCTACAGAAAGGCCGAACTGCTGCTTCAGAAGACGATGCCAACTCCATGGTCGACAAGATGATGAAGATGGTAGCCTACGGGCGATTTCCTCGGGAGCAGCTTGAGCAGTTCAAAATAGGACTTACAAACGCCGCTGGCATCAACATCACGGCGGCAATGCGCGCTAGCCCTGTCATATTCGATCTAAAGCAGAAGCTTATACTTAACAAAACCAAGACACCATTCGTTTTGTCCGACAATCCCGTTTGCATGACAAACTTTTTTGCCGCAGAAAATTCGGCGAGGAGTTTGGCCTCGGCCTGGCTGCTGCGGGCCTGCAAATCTATATGCCAGTCTCGTCGTCGCATGCTCTGATTTTGTATGACGGAAATGTTTACTCATGCGACTCAGGAAATGCAATATCAATCAGCAATGTCGACGAGATATGGGCCTTAAACAGGATATCCTATTTCAATTCGAGGGAGAACATATATTTCAATGGGAATCTGTCGGAGACAGATATCTCGCGCTTCCGACAAATGGGCAAGCCGGCCAACGGCGAAGTCTTTGAGCGTCTGGAGGAAGTCGGCCCAGGGACTTACAGGCTCACCCAAAAAGACGAATATGAGGGGCCGTCAGAAGGGGTGACATCTGAGATCATCAGGTTCGGCAAACAACACCTCCCAGAAGATATCCGACTGCGCGCGTTGCGCCTGCGCAACAAACCGCAATATCACTATAATGGAACGCTGGCTGGCCCCCAGCGGGATCCGGCGTGGCTCGAAATCGTTGATGACTTTTCTGGACTTTTAGAGAAAAAGTTTGTCAAACTAACGCGGATACTGGACTATGCAAAAAATCATGCGTTGCGGGATCGCGTGGGATCCTGGATCAACAGGGTCGATTGAGCGCGGCGCCGCCCCGGAGTAGGCAGTGAGTTGTTATGGGCGCGCCGGTGCGTCGAGTCTCCTAGGCCCAGCCGATCCGCCGCCTCAGATCTCGGAGAGGGGGTTATCCACAGGCTAAGCGCTCGGGCGCTGCTTGCACGATTTAGAACAATACGGGAACATGCGTGGAACCATGCTCGGACCGGCGCACGGTCGGACACCGCGGCGCTCTATGGAGAAGCCTAGCCATGACCCTACGCACGAGCTTCATGGTGCAAACCTTCGGTATCCACCGGAAGCAACTTCGGCCGAACCGGCCCGAGCCGGCATCCACGGCCAGCGGCGCGCTCAAGAAGGCGGAGGCGATGGCCGGGCGCATGCCGGGCACCGCGGCCCTTCAGATCGTCGCCGATGACGAGACCGGGGAGTTGGAGAGCGCGACCATCCTGGGCCAGTTCGGGCAGGTGCCGGACGATTTCGCGGAGAGCTTGACCGGATAACTGCGCCCTGCGGGCTAGTATGAGTAGTCGGCAGGGGAGGGGGGCGAATGGCCAAGGATGCCCGTCTGCGGACGCCCGTGGATGATGCGTACCTGATCTCCCTCGGGCGTGCGCTCTACGCCTTCGCATGCCTTGAGTGGAATGCGCTTTGTTGCTGTGACCGCATGAAGCCGGGGTACGTTCACAAGGCGGACAAAGTGACGGCCAAAGGTCTTGCCAAGGATGTAGCGAAGTACGCCGGTAGGCTAGCTGAAGAAAACGTGCGCCTCGCCTGCGTTGCCGCCGCTGAAGAGTTCGGGCGACTCGCCGATCTGCGAAACGACATCTATCACTCTCATCCGGCCACCCTGAGCGATGGGTCGCAGAGACTACTTCGCCGTCAAAGAGCCCTGACGATTGAAGAGATTGACGACGCTGCGGACGCTTTCACCGAATGCAGCATGACCCTCAACGTGCTATTGCATGGCCCGCTCAGGGAAGTGTTAGAGCTTAGTCCGTCTGCTCAGGAACCGACTTGAACCTAAGCAATGAGGATCGCCTAATGCAGCACTACCTACCGGGCCGGGTCTGTTCGGTCGATGACCTGAAGGCCGGCGACTGCGCCCTGGTCCGCGTCGAGAGCGGCACCGTTCGGCTCGCCTTCGTCGTGGACCTCGGGGGCGAGTTGGGGTTGCTCGACCCGCTCGGGACGCATGAAGGCACCGCCCGGCCGGTCGTCTACAAGCTGTCCAGCTTCAACAACGAGGACTGCTTGGCCTTGGGCCAAGCGCGCATCGTGCCGAACGTGACGCCGGATTGGCTGCGCTACGGGCAGTGGACCGAGCTTCCGGCGACGACGCTGTACGTGGCCAATGACACCATGGTGATCCGCGCCATGAACGGACACCGGGTCGCAACCTTTGATCTGGTCACCGGCCGGCTCGCGCGCGCCGCCACCGAGTCGATGTTCCACACGCCCGTGTGGCGCGTCGAGGTGCCGAGGGCAGATGGGAAGTACGAGACGCTGGCCGAGTTTGGGGGCTGATCCAGAAGAGACGGGGGAGGCGCCCCAACGCCGAGCGTCGGAGGCTCAGGCGCGGCGCTTCACCTCTTCGCCGCCGCCCGTGAGGGGCGCCGGGCTCTCGCGCAGGATTGGCAACGGGGCTGCGCCCCGCGAACCGGCCGGATTGAGGACCGCAGCGCGGAAGGCCGGATCGAAGGCCAGATTGCGCATGTAGCCCTTCGTCCGCTGCTCAGCGGTCGCGGCCAATCGCTCTAGTTCCTCGCGCGTCATCGTCATTCCTCGCAGCCCTGAGGATCGGGAGCGGTGTGAACTTTGTCAACACGCGGGGGCTTGATGCGTTCGGCCCTCCATGCCTTTCGCCCGTGCCGCAGGGGCGTCTCCGTCACGCCATAGCCAGCAGACACAACGGCGCGGCGCCAGATTTCATATTTTAGAAGCGCACGCGGCGATAGATCATCGTCGTACGTGAACCAAACGAGGTCATCCGGTTTCAAGCCGAGAAGCAGCAGGCGAATAGCCCGGCGCGTGTTGTAGACGATCGCCGATCGCTGGTGTACATCGAAAATTCTTTGCGTCTCCCGTCCGCTCCAATACGTATAAAAACTGCCCGTTGCGGCGCGGGTTTCGAGGATGTGAAAGTACAACTCCAAATCCCCGCCGGGCAGGGAGTCTAGGCCAACAACGCCTGTGTAGAGTAGCCCTGCGACGGGGTTCGATCCGATGTCTATAACGACCGAACCCAACTTGCCGTCAGGCAGGAGGCGCAAGGGCAGGCGGACAACCGGGACACGCCTAGCTCGCGAGTAGCCCACTTTGCGCCCGGCTCGCCCGCCGCCGACGCGCCTGCCATGAAGCTGGACGGGCAAGGCCTCTAGCCCCGCACGGGCGCGCCGCCCTGCAGGTGCGCGGCCAACTTCTGGATGTCGTCCCATCCGATGATGGCGAAGCCATCGAGCGTGATGTCTAGCCAAGCCGGCGCCGGATCCAACGCGGCGAACTCATGGGCCCACCGAACGCAGTCGGCGAGCGTCCCGTCGCGGTTCGGGAGCGGGAAGCTCGGTGGCCAGACCACCAGCTTGGCAGCTTGGCCGAAGGGGATCGGGTCGGCCTGGAAAATGGAGCGCATAACCAGACCCGTCGCGAGTTTTCGGCGTGCTCGGTGCGTCCGTTACGCCCGCGTGCGTGCCGGCTCAGGCGGAGCAGGCACCCTGCCATGCATCATCCGGTCCGTTCGGCGCATCGTCGTGGCAAGGGCGCCCTTTGCCAGGGCGTCGCGCTCTTTCCGCGCAGCATCGACCTGGGCAGCGCTTCGCATGACTGCGCGCCGCGACAGAAGGGCGAGGACCAGCGCCAGGGCCGGCGGGACAGCGAGGTAGAGGTAGGACCACTCCATCAGCGGAGACTTTCGAGCATCGTGCGCGCCCACCAATGTAGTGCACCCGAGACCAAGGTCCAAACGACCATCGTGAGCAGGGTTAGCTGACCGGGAGGGGGCGCAGCCGCGAGGGGGTAGCTGAGCCCGACAAGGGGCAGCACGACGCCTCCTCCGAACAGGCCGAGCGCCGTGGTGTTGATCGTGGTGGCCGAGAGCTTGGCCTTCTCGTTGTGGATCGCCGTCAGGCGCGCCAGCGCCGCGTTCGCCTCGTTCAGGCGCTCGATCTCGATAAGCCGGAGGTCTTCCCTCTGGGACTCGGGCTGGGCGGTGCCGGTCACGCCTGAGGGTCTTTCAGGCGGACGCCTGCGCCCTCAGCCCCTCCTGGAATGAAGGCGATGCCCGCCGATTCAAGGGCGGCCTGAAGGTCGTCAACCGTCCGCTCTCTCACCTGCCGCTTCGCTTGCTCAAAATCGGCAATGGCCGCGCGCGAGACCTTGCTGGCCGCAGCAAGATCCTCGCGGCTCCAGTCCAAAAGCGCTCGCGCCGCTCGACACTGAGCCCCGGTTATCGTCTTTTCGTCGGAATTCATGCAAAATGACTTGCCAAGGCCGGTTTCAGTCGATATAACTGAAATCACACGAACCGCCAAGGCTCTTCTGATGCCCCGCACCCTCTCCTGGAATAACGCCCTTCGCGGCCTCCACGCTGACCGCGCCGCTGTCGTCCCTGGTCTCGCCGGTGCCCGCGCCATGGTCCAGACCTTCGCCCGCACCCGCGGCGCGCTGGTCGTCGCCGGCCAGTTCGATCGCAAGGCGATCATGGCTCACGCTGCCGCCGCCGCGAAGCTCCACCAGCGCCGGTACGGCGGCACCTGGGCCGAGGCGATGTCCGTCGCGCTTCGCGCCTCGTGGCAGGCCGCGCGCGCCGTGCGCCCGGCAACCCGGCACTGAGGGGAAGGCACGATGGCCGAACACACCATGCAGACCTCGCTCACCGTGTCCCTCGGGCACGGCGAAGACCGCGAGTTCGATCTGAGCGTCACCTACCGCTTCATCCCTGGCTACCCGGCAACGCGGGACGAGCCCGGCGCCGACCACGATGCGGACATTCTGTCGGTTCGGCTGGTCGCGCCCGGTTCGGACGCCAGCCTGCCGGTCCCGGAGTGGATGGACGCCCTCCTGCGGAACGATGAGATCCTGCGGACCTGTCTGGCGATGGACGGCCGCGAGCGCGAGGCCGCGGCCCGCGAAGACGCGCAGTCTCACTGAGGGGGAGGAGCCGATGTCCTCTCTCGCCGATCGCTCCCGCGCCCGCCGCCGCCCGCCGAGCCGGGCCGAGGTGGAAACGATGATCGAGACCCTGATCGCCTACCTCGACGTGCTCGACGGGGATCCAGATCTCGAGACCGAGGAACCTGAAGCCGGCGCCCGCGAGTGGTGCGGCTCTGGCGCCCACCGCTTCGATGTCGGGGCGGAGTCCTAGCACCGCCCACCAACACAGATCCGGCCGCAGGGCCGGAAGCGCCCAGCGGCCATGTAGAGAGTGAGACCCACTACGCGCCTGCCGCCGGGCGCACACCAACCCTGAGATCCGGCTTCGGCCGGAAGCGGTCGGCGGCCAGGTGAATCATGGCCCCAACGGGACGTTGCCGCCGACCGCACCCCGAACCCAACCGATCCACCAAGCCGAGCCCCGCCGGGAGCCCGACCCATGCCCCATGTCCCGACCCACGCCGACCCGATCCAAGGCGCCATCACCGACCACCGGAAGGCATGGGCTGCGTTTCAGGTCGCCCCGGCCGGCAATCCGTCACTGGTCGCGGAGCAGACGCTCGATGGGACGCTGAGCACCCTCCTGCTCACACCCTGCAAAAGCCGAGGCGGCGCGGTGGCCCTCCTGCAGCACCTTCAGTGGTGGATCGCCGAAGAGGCGCCCTACGCAGACTCGTTCGCCCCGCTCTACGCATTCGCGGAGACCCGGGCCGCCGATCTGGCGCTGTTCCTGAACGCGCAGCCGCCCGCCGACGTCGAGCGCGAGGCGGAGGCCCGCCGCGTCGCCCACGCGCCGCGCCCGCCGGGCCCGCCCGCCAACGACCTCTGCACCTTCCGCGATCCGCGGCCTGCCTCGTAGCGCGCCGTCTCGCCCGTCTGCCTGCCCCTCAAGCCTCAGGAGCCATCCATGCGAACCGCTATGTCCCGCCGCGGCCTTCTGACCGTCGCCGCCCTGCCGGCCCTGGCCGCGCCCACGTTCGCCGCCTTGGCGGACGTCCAGCCCGACGCGGCGCTGATCCGCGACTGCGACCGCGCAATCGCTATGCACGACGAGACGAGCCAGCGCGCGATCAATGAGAACTGGTCCGACGAGCGGCTTGAAGAGGCGTGCGACGAGTTCAACGTCCTCGCTGAAGGGATCATCGCTACACCCGCCCTCACGCAGGCCGGGTTGCGCGCCAAGGCACGGATCGTCGCGCAACAGGTCACGGCCTATGCCAGCGACACGCCGGACCAGAGCGAGCGCTTCGCGCTCAGCCTGCTCCGCGATCTCGGCGCCGAGCCGCCCCGCCGCGAGGCGAGCGCCGCGCAGTAGGGCGCGCACCGTCCCGCCCGTCACCCCTCAATTCTCGACACCCCGGAGCCAAGGAGGCCCACCGATGTCCCTTCTGCCCCATAGCACCGATAACGTGATCCGCCTCGCGCAGGTCGGGCTCCGCCCGCAGGCGCCTGCGCCCGAGCCCAAGGCCGGAGACCTGATGGTCGATGAGCGGGCGTGGTGCGACAAGCACCTGAGCACCACACTCGGCGCCGCCCGCATCGTCTCGATGCCGCGCGCCGACCTGATGACGAACCTCGCCGCCCTGCGCGAGAGCGGCCCGGCTGAGATGCCCGGCGTGCTCGGCGACATCGGCGCCACGATCCTTGAGCTTGAGCGCATGGTCGGCATGCTCAGTCTCGCACAGGATCGGATCTACTCCACCGTCGCCGCCTTGATCGCGGCAGAAGCCGCGGAGGTGCGCCAGTGAGCGCCGCAGGGCTGAGCCCTGCCCGCCGCGGCTTCCTCCGAGGCCTCGTCTCGCTCCCGCTCATCGGCGGCGGCGTGACGCTCATCGGCGCGCCCACGGCCGTCGCCCAGCCCGTCACACCTGGGCTTCTCGACGCCTACGCGGATTGGCTGGCCGTCGAGTACGGCGAGACCCTGATCGAGCGGAACGGGATGCAGCACCGCGAGGACTACAGGCAGTCTCTCGCGATCATGAAGTTCCGGCGCGAGTGGTGCCAGGAGAACCCGACGCTCAACGCGGCGGGCAATAGGTTCCTGTCGCCGCCCGCCACGCTGCCGAGCGCGCGCGCTGCCGTCGTGCTGGCTGCGGCGGGCCAGAACTGGCGGGAGGGCGGACGATGAGCCGCCCCTTCAACCGCCGCGGGCTACTCGGCGCCTTCGCGCTCGCGCCGCTCACCGCCGCACCCGCGCTGGCGACCGCCCACCCTGACGCCGAGATACTGAGGCTTGAGCGGCAGTGGCGCCAAGCCGGCGAGGTGCTTGCGGACTCGCTGCGCGAACTCAACGCCGCGCGTGACATCGTTCACCCCGTACTTTCGGAGTGGCCCGCCTCCCTGGCTCGGACCCCGTGGGAGCAGCGGCAGGACGACTGTCTCAACAACGTGTTCGTCCGGATGCGCGTGCGGTTCCGCTGGACCCCGCCACGAGACGAAAGCGGGTTCAGCGCAGCAGTGTGGACGGGGGCAGGCCTCCGCCGTGCCATCGCGGGGGCTGTGCCGCACCTGGGGCGTGGCGGGCTCACGCCGCATCGCATCCGCAGATGGAAGGCACTGCTCCCGCAGGCGGACGCTTTCGACAGCAGGGTTGAGGCCGCGGAAGCCCGCGCAGGGCTGAAGGCCGCCGAGGCTAGGAAGCGGGAGGCTGAGCGCGTGCGGGGGGAGGCCACCGGGGCGCTCTCGGCGTGTGTCGCCACCACCCCAGAAGGATTGGCGGCCCTGGTCCGCGTCGTCGGCGGGTATCGGTGGAAGGATGAGGGCGGCGCGTGGCCGAACCTTCTCCGTAGCGCCGCCATCGTGTCGGGCGTCGGTCTCGATGCGCTGGAACACCAGCACGCCTCTCTGCGCGGCCCTGAGGTGGCTGCCGCCCCCGCCCCGCAGCGCAAGTCCGGTGCGCGCAGCTAGTCGCGCCTCGCTCCCTCGCACCTCTGGAGCCCACACCATGGGATCAATGAATCACGCTCCATCGCGCCGGGGCATGCTGGCGGGCCTCGCGGCCGCGCCGCTGGCCGCGCTGCCGATCGCCACGGCAGCATTCGCCCTGAACCCCGATACTGCCCTCCTGGCGCTCGGCCGGCGCTGGCGCGAGGCGGTTGCTGCACGCGAGGCCGTCAGCGAGCATGCGGATGCGTGTGCAACCGCCGCGCACCGCGCCGCGCCGGGACTTCCCGAGGCCGTGCTGTACCGGGAGGGCGATGACGCCCTCGACATCGCCCACTTCACCTCAGCCCGCGGCGACGGGCGGCGCTGGTACAGCGTCGGCACCAGCGCCTGTGACGGGAAGGCATCTTGGATGCGGGCGATGGTGCATGGGCCGCAGACGCCGCGCGCGGTGCGCGCGACCGAGATCGTCGCAGCGTTCGATGCGTGGCGCGCCGCCTGCCAAGCCACACACGACGCATGCGGGCTGACGGCCGCGGATTCGGCTTGGGAGGAGGCCTGCGAGCGCGTCAGCGAGATCGAAGACCACATCAGCGCAGCGACCGCCCACACGCCTGCTGGGCTTGCCGTGAAGGCGCGCATCGCTGAGCAGGACATAGAGGCCGGCAACAAGCCTGCCCAAGCCCTGCTGGCCGGTCTCGTGCGCGACGTTCTCGCCATCGCTGAACCGGCCGGATCGTAGGGGAGGGGATGGCTATGGCCACCGCATCGCAACGAAATTCGTCGGCTGACGCTGTTGCCCAAGCCGCCCGCGCCGCGCTGAAAACGGCCAATGGCGATGTCCGCACCGCTTCGGTCGCGCTCGAGGCGCGCGTGCGCCGGGATCGCGCCTTGCGGGACGCGCTCACCGATCCCTTGCTCGCCACCGCCTGCTACACGGCCGTGGCCGTTCAAGTCCGGCAGGCTCGGCGTTCGGTTTGGGCTGCACCCGCGGCGTCCCGCCAAGAGGCCGCGGCCGCGCCTCAGCGACGGGCCCCGGAGGATGCGCGCCGAGTCGCTCAGCTCGCGGCCGGCACGCTGGCCATGTTCCCGTTACCCGGCGGCAAGCGCCTCGGTGAGGCGACCCGGGAGGAGATTGCCGCGGCGGCCTCGTTCTACGAGGCGCAGAGCGCGGACATGGCGGACAAAGCCCGATGGCTCCGCCTGATCGCCCAGAGCGTGCCGCACGCGAAGAAGGTCGGCGACGTGCTCAACGAGCGCCGCTTGCGCGAATTGCAGACGGAGGCGCGTCGTGGATAGGATCGAGTTGCCGGGCAAGCCCCGGCGCGGCCGGGCGGCCAGAAGGGATTTGTCCCCCAATGATGGCACGCCGCCCGCCGCACCCCATTCCGAGATCGGCGCCAGCGCCGATCGCGAGGCCGGCCACTGTTCCGATGCGCCCCATAGAAGCGCTGCCGGTCTCGCACCCCATTCAGAGATCGTCAGCCGCGAGGCTGGCGAGGGCGAGGTCGGCCCTTCGTCCTGCGAACCCCAAGTACCGCCTGCCGACCTCGCCGACCAAATCGCCGAGCTCCGTGAGCAGTGGCGCCGCCGCCAAGCCTGGCATCGCGCTGAGAAGGCGCTGACGCTTCAGGCCAAGGCGCTGTGCCGCCGCCTCGCGGAGGGCGGTGACAAGGCGGAAGCGGATCGCATCTACGGCGCCGCCTACGGCAAGGGCTCGCATCCTCTGGCCGACATCGCCCTCGCGGCGACCTTCCCGTTAACCGAGGCACGGGACAGCATCGCGAAGCACCGGGCGGCCGTGGAGAAGCGGCTCGTCAAGCTGGCGAAGGCGCTCCCGGTCGCGCCGTGGGTCGAGGGTACGCGCGGCGTCGGGCTGCTCTCGCTAGCAGCGATCGTGGGCGAGGCCGGCGATCTCGGCGCCTACGCGAACCCGGCCAAGCTATGGAAGCGCATGGGTCTGGCCATCATGCCGGATGGGCGGCAGCGGCGGACCACGGGAGCGGCGGCGCTCGACCATGGGTATTCGCCGGCGCGGCGCTCCGTCGTCTGGAATATCGGCGCCTGCATCATGAAGGCTGGCGGGCCGCTGAAAGAGATCTACGACGCACGGAAACTATACGAACTGCCGCGCGTCGAGACGAAAGGACATGCTCACAACCGCGCTCAGCGGTACGTTGAGAAGCGATTTCTTCGCTTGCTCTGGTGCGAGTGGAGAAAAGGCGGGGGCGACCACCGCGGCCCTGACACCCATAGGACGCGTGTCGCCTCCGTCACCCCCATTCCGGACGCCGCGTGAGCGGCGAGGCGGGCGCGCCCAGTGGCACTCTGGCGCCCTTATCAGGAATGGCGCGCCCGCCGCCCAACTACCCCGCCGCGAGCGCAGCCCGGCAGCTCGACGGCCCGCGGCAGCGGGCGGCGCTCCCCGCCTTCGTGAGGCGCCGCCTCGTGGAGGGCGCCTGAGTGCCCCTCCGCCACGCCCTACTGCGCCGCATCCTCAAGGGAGACGACCCATGCAGAACGTCGTGACCGTCCCGTTCCACGCCGACACCGTGTTCGCCGTCGAGCGCGCGGATGGGGTCTACATCGCCCTCAAGCCGATCGCCGACCGGCTCGGGCTCGACTGGTCCGCGCAGTACCGCCGAACCAAGCGCGATGTGGTGATGGCCCGAGGGATTGCCGTCATGGCAATACCTTCCGAGGGCGGCACGCAGGACGCGCTCTGCCTCCGCCTGCCACTCCTGCCGGGGTGGCTGTTCGGCATTGAGGTCCGCCGCGTGCGGGCCGAGTGCCGGGCCGCCGTGCTGGTCTATCAAGCCGAATGTCACGAGGCTCTTTTCCGGCACTTCTACGGCGTGGCGGACCGGGCGCCCGAGGCGCCGGACGCCCGGCGCGAGCCGCTGAAGGTGCGGCGGCAGATCGTGACGGAGGCCCGGCTGATCTTCGGGCCGCGGGCAGCTGCGGCGCTCTGGCGTTCGCTCGGCCTACCCGACGTGACGGAAATGGGCGCGCCGCCGGATCAAGGCGCGCTGCCGCTGGCACCGCCGAGCCCGCCTGCGCCTTAGGGCCACCTGACAGCGGGCCACGGGCGTCTCTGACTTCCAAATGTTCTTGTTTTGTGCTAGAGGCGAAGCTAATGGGCGCTCCACCTCCGACGATCTACACCATCTACACCATTACTAATACCGTCAATGGTAAGATATATGTAGGACGCTCCAAAGAATATGAGCGCAGAAAACAAGCTCACCTGAATTGGTCCCGTCGTGGCGACAAGCCAAGGCATCCTCTATATAACTCAATCCGCAAGTACGGTGAGGAAGTTTTCGCTTTTGAAGTGATTGCGGATCTGGCCGGGTACGAAGAGTCTTTAGCGGCTGAGAAGACTCTGATATCGGAGCTGGGGACAACCAAACGAGATCGGGGATACAACATATCCGATGGAGGTGAGGATATCCTATCTGCTATAAAAGCCAACGTCGCGCGGATAGAATTATGGAGGAAAGAGGATCCAGAAGGGTTCAAGGCTTACTATTCAGCCTTGAACAAGGCCGGCTGCGCTAGCCTGACCTTGGAGGCGAGGCAAGCAACAATACGGAAAGCCCATATAACAATGGGGCCAGCTGCAATGCGCGCCCGATTGTCAGCGACCAGAGCCGCACTGTCCCCGGCGGACCTGCGGGCCAACGCCGCGAAAGCACTCGCCACCCTCGGGCCCGAAGGTCGGAAAGCACGAGCACGCGCCGCCGTGGCCACCCTCGGTCCAGAGGGGCTAAGCGCCCGCGCCAAGAAAACGGTCGCGGCACAATCTCCCGAAGCGCGGAGCGATGCGCGCAGGCGTTCATGGAAGGCTCGGCGGGAGACATGGGCCAAACGTGCCGAACAAATCGGGCCGCCACCGACAATTACAGGTGCTCAACTGTTCGCCGCGCGGGATCAATTGGGCTGGTCACGCCCTCGACTGTACGAATTGACAGGTGTAGGGCGCGGGACGATTGAAAACTTTGAGACAGGCGTTCGGCCAATGCCAGTCCACAAGCTTGCGAAGATCGAGCGCGCCTTGACTGAGGCCGGCGTAGAAATATGTCATATTTCTGAGTTGTCTTCCGAATATACAGCCGACTTTAGTCCCCAAAACCTGCCAATTTACCGCGAGAGGGCCAAGATTACGCAGGACGCTCTCTCGGAGATATCAGGTGTTCCAGCTTGGTTGATCAGGGATTACGAGCGGGGCGCCCGACCGATGCCCGGCTACAAGCTCGCCAAGATCGAGCGGGCCCTTGTCGCGCTCGGGCTTGACCTTGCGGTGCCGATCAAGCCCGAGCCGTCCGCCCCGGCCGACTTCGGTCCAGAGGAGGTAGCGCGGCGCAGAAAGGCGCTGTCGTGGTCTCGGGTCCGCCTATCCGAGGCGTCCGGCGTCCCGGTATGGTTGATCCTCGACTATGAGCACGGCAAGCGAGGCATACCGCCGAGGAAGCTCGCTCGGATCTGGGGCGCACTCACAGCGGGCACGCAAGACTGAGGGGACCGCACCGGCCGGTCGAGCGCCGGGACCGGCTAGACCCGCCCGGACTTCTCCTGCCGGCATTACCCTTCATTGACTCTCGCGCGTTATGGGTTGGCCATGCGCGCCGTAGCCGTAATCACCATCGCTGGGCATCTCCTCTGGTCCATGTCGGCCGCTATGGCCGAAGATGCGCGCCCGCCCGGCATCTACCTGCGAGACACCATCCAGACACCAGCGGGATCTGCAGCATTCTCGGATCTGCTAAAGCAAGAAGCGAACGTGCCGCCGTGGTTGGGGAAATTTATAAGGGATGGTGATGGCATTGATATGCCATTCAGACTTGTTCGAATAGACGGCGAGAAACACTATTATTCCAGAGTATGCCGACCCCGCGCATGTTGGCAGGACGAGGTCAACATACTGTTTACCGCAGACATGGCTCATGCTTGGGGCTATCGCCTTGAGAACGGGAAGCCTCACTGGGTTGGCTACGTGCCCCCTACAGTGAAGCGCGCCATCCTCAAGGCGCAATCCGAATAGCACTAAGCATATCGGTTCTGGAACTGTCCGATCATATTGGAACGTTGTCGATTCTCAGCGCCAATTACCTGATCTGCTGCGGTCTTCGGCTCAGAGACGCCATTGACGGTCGTCGTGCGAGTTCCCTCATTGAATACTCGATTATCAATGATGGTCTTGCCTGCAGATGTTCCGCCGGCACCTAAAGGTGCAGTCTCGAACGCCGGCCGCCGCCGCCAATTGTCGACGGCATCGAGACGTGAAGGACCCTTGCCGAGAGACGTTTCAGCTTGGTCCATCCAAGCTCGCGGATAGGCGATCAGGGTTTGCTCAACCTTGCCGGCCGTGTCGAGCGCTACACGCTTCAGTCGATCAACGGCAGCATCGACCTCAGGCGAGGCCGCACTCTGCTTCCGCTCCAGGGAGGACTGAGGATCGACTAAGTTGCCATCCTTATCCCTCAACTCGAGATGAAGGTGCGGGCCTGTGGACCTACCGTCAGTGGGCCCAATTTTTCCAATTTGTCCGCCACCCTTTACCGCGTCTCCATTTCGGACGCTCGGCACAATGTGACGATATGTCGAAGAAGACCCGTCCGGGTGCCGTACGGTTACATCGCCTTCGCGGTTAATCGACACGATGCCATCGCGCATCGCCTGCACATCTGTCCCCTCGGGGGCTGCCAAGTCGATGCCGTTGTGATGCTTCATCTCGCCTGTTTTGGGATGACGGCGCATCCCGAACCGGGAGGAAAGCCGGCCCTGGCCGCCTAGAGGATGATGCCCTCTCTCAACGGCGCCGCCCTCCTCCGGCTTGCCCTTGACGATTGGGAGCCAGCCTCGTGCGTGCGCGCCCCGGTTGCCCTCCTCGCCGACCCCATACCGCTCAAACTCGCGGATTCCCTCCATCGCGTGGTCAAGGTCGCGCGGGTTGCGGAGGATCTTGCCAGCTTTCTCGGTCCGCCGGCTGTCGTAGAGCGGGTCGCCGGGCTTGGCATCGAGTTCTGCGATGGCGCCCTTCGTCTGCCAGCGTGCGTCGTAGGGGTCGCCACCCTGGTCCTCAATCCACTTCTTGATCTTGGGCCAGCGGTTCTTGTCCCATTGGAACAGGCCGGTGTGGCCGCCCGCCACCTCGTTGCGCGCACGAGGGTTGAAGGTGCTTTCGGTCTGTGCAGAGCCGAGCATGGCGGCGATCGCCTCATCGGAGTACCCTGCGGCGCTCAACTCCTCCATCATAGCCCGCGCATTCCCATTCTGCGCGAGCTTACCGATTCGGCTTGTACCGCCCCCAGCCGGATCCCCACCGAGTCCGACCTTCTCCTTCACCCAACCGAGACCTCGGCTGACGATGTTGGGCCCGCGCGCAGCGTCCTGCGAAGTCTGCCCGTAGATCCGATCTGCGATGCCCGGATCAAGCGTGCGGAGAATGCTCTCGTGCCATGACCGGGAGCCGGCGCCGCCGTCGAGGATCCCATTGTCGTTTGCCACCTTCGCCGCGACGCCGACGCCCAGGAGCGCGAGCATCCACCCCGGGGGACGCATGCTCCCGAGGGAGCCAAGGAGGCCGACGACCTTCCCGAGCGGGGCCAAAACCTTCGCCGTGAGCACCACCGCGAACGCTGCGAACGCCACGGTCAAGCCGTCCTGCCCGGTCAACGCCTTCGCCGCGCGATCGAAACCTTCCCAGAGTGACTTGAGCGCCGCTAGTAAATTCTCAACGGCCGGGGCCCATTTGTCCCAATCGACAAGATTGTCTGTCGAGCCCTCGCGCCACTTCTTATAATCGTCGTAGAGGACGACGATGGCCGCCGAGAGCGCCAACAGAGCTGCGACAGGCCCGCTCTTGAGGAAAAGCAGTGCCCCCGCAATCGCTGCCATTTGCAGAACGAAGGATCGCGTACCGGGATCGAGGCGCGTAAATGCCTCCACCAAATCCACAACACGCTTCGCGAGCCGAAGGAGCGTTTCCCCAATGTTGATTACGGATTTCGTAATCTGATCGGCGTTGTCGTGTAGGTACTTGGTGAATCGTTCGATCTGCGCAGAGAACTTGTCGAATACCGCGCCACCGATCCGGATTTTCAGGCCGTCGATAGCCGCGAACATGCGACGCATCGCATTCTCGAACACGACCGCGCCAGCCGCAGCCTTGTCCGGATCGACGCCCATCTTGGCGAGACTGTCGTTGTATTCCTTGGTGAGCTTATCTACTTCGTTGCTGCGAAGCATGCGAACGAGATCTTCATGCAGACCCATCGCATTGGCGAAGGAATTGGCCTGATGCCGCGGCTGCTCTGTAAAAGCACGCTTCAGTTCTTCGATAAGCTTTACAGTGCCGATGAGGTCGCCATTGGCATCCCGCGTCTGGACCCCAAGGTTTTTCAGCATCGTCTCATAGCCAGGGGAGTCGCGCATGTTCTTGGCGAGCGCTTCGACTGACTGAATTGCAGTCTCAGACGATACGCCCAACTGCTCCGCCGCATAGGCGAACGCCTTGAGATCTTTGACGCTGCTGTTCGTGCGCTTGCTCGTATAGTACGCACGCTCCAAGCCGGACGCGATATTGTCCACAGCCGCCGTAATACCGACCGCGGCGGCCTGGATAGCCGCCACCATCGCCAAGGAGCCCTTGACGAAAGCCGCAGTGCGGTCTTCATGGGATTGCGCAGCGCGCTTGTTGGCTGTGGTCTCGGTCTCCCGAGCCTCCGCGCTCGCCTTCGCGGCTTTCGCTTCGGCCGCCTGCTGGCGCTTCAGGTCGGCGATGTGGGCGGCGGCCCCCTTCGTCCTGACGCCGCGCTCGCGGTTGGTCTCGATGATCCGCTTCGCCGCGCCCTGCACGGTCGCCTTCGTGGCGCGCGACTCTGCCACCTCGACAGCGGACGCCACCTCGTCCGGCGCCGCCTTCGCGCGCCGGACGCTGGCCTCATCGACCTTGAAGCCAAGGGCGTAAAAGAAGTCCTGAAGTATGTTGTTCACAAATAAGCCTCAGGATCTCAACGGCCGTTGTTCTTCTCTGCGGCTGCATTGGCGCGCGCTTGATTCTCCAAAGAGATATCAATCACCTCGTTCATGCGCGCGATGTCGCAGAGGTCGAAGGTCCCGTCGAATAGGCTCTCCGCTTTGCAGAGCCCTCGCTCAACGGGGCGCCACATCCACCCCTCTTCGTCGGGGAGGGCGACGGGGTCGAACTCTACGCCGCCGCTCTCCCGCCGATCGACGTGAAAGCGTTGCCGGGCCCAAAAGGGCCGATGTTCTCCTGGATCACCTGCTGGGCGATCGCGAGCATCTCCAGGGCGGAGAGATCGTTGAACATCAGACCCGCGCCCTTGCGGTAGAGCAGGGACCACGTCGGCTGCGCCTCGCTGCCCTGACGGCGCGAGACCACCGCGAAGCACTTGTTGAGGACGTACTCCGAGTCCTCGTCCGACATCGCGCCGACCGCCTTGGCGATCGGGATGGCGATGGCGGCGAGGGTATCGGTGGAGGCCTCGGGCTTCGGGGCCTCGGCCCCCTCGTCCGAGCCATCGGCGGGCGCAACCTTGGCCTGCACGAGGCTCTGGCGGGCCTCCACCAGGGCCGCGACCACAGGCGTGAGACGGCGCAGCACGTGGAACTGGGTCATGCCGTCGAGCTTGCCCGAGCGGTAGGTGTGCGATCCGACGACGAACTCGGCCATGGGGTGCTTCCTCAGATCAGGGGCTGGTCGAGGCCGTTGACGCCGAGGTTCGGGTCAATGACGATGAAGTCGAGCATCCAGTCCAGAGCCGGGCCGGACTTGCTGTAGGAGTTCTTCGGCAGCTTCACGAAGGCGCCGCGCAGACAGGTGTAGAAATCACCGCTGGCCACGTTGCCGAGGGTCAGCGTGTTGCGCCCGTGGTAGACAGCGGTGTTGGTCGTCTGGAGCTTGTAGAGCTGCAGGAGCTTCGCGTTGACCGGGCTCACCTTCAGGAGGTGGATGGTCACGCGACCGGCGCGGGTGCCGTGCAGGTTGTGCTGCCCGGCGCCGCCGGCGCCGATGATCATGGAGGACTTGTCCTCCGTCATGTCGATCTCGATGCCCTCCTCCGCGGCCGCCGCGCTCTGCGCGCTGAGGTCGAGGGAGCCGAAGGGACCGGCCAGGGTGCCGGTGAAATCGAGGAACGAGTACGCGGGCATGAGCGCGCCTCCTCAGGAAGAACGGGAACGGGTCAGGGCGGGGGCGCGCCGCGGCGTGGGCGGCGCGCCGGTCGGGCTCAGCGGTTGACCGTGAGCAGCACGTCCACGTCGTGGACGGCGCCCGCGAGCTTCACGAGCACTTGGAACGGCACGGCGTGGCGCGCCTCGCGGTCGGCCTGGGCCTGATCCGCGACGAGGCCGTAGATCACCGCGAAGCCGGTCGCGAGCATGTCGCCGGTCTCGATGGTGCCGACCGGGTCGCCGTTCCACTGGCCGGGGGCGAGCAGGCCGTTGTTGACGCCGCGCTCGCAGGCCCGCGTGATCGCGTTGGCGATCCGCATCATGCCGGCGTCGGTCTGCGGGATCTTCGTGGTCGACTGCGCGAGTTCGTTGAACACCTCGGTCTGGATCTCGGAGACGAGCCAGTCGAGACCGTGCACCTCGTCGGCGAAGGTGCCGTCCGCCATCACGCCTTGCTGGATGATGGCGGTGTCGTTGGCGTACTGGACGAAGACGTTGACGTTCTTCGCCTTCAGCGTGTTCGCCTGGGTCTGCGTCAGACGCTCGGCCTTCACGCCCGGCTCGTTCTTGAACTTGAGCGTGATGGTGGAGCGGTTGGCCTTGAAGTTGACCGTGAACATCCGCCCGATCAGCGAATTGATCGCGTGGATCGAGGAGGACGAATACTGCGAGAGGGTGCGGCGGTAGCCGAAGTCCTTCGCCACCGAGCCGAGATCGGTGTTGTTGGTCGGGTCCAGCACCGTGGTGTCGACGATGGTCGAGGCGAAGATGCGCGCGCGCTCCGAGCCCTCGATGTAGGCCGAGACCGCCATCTGGTCGTCGATCTCGGGGATGGCGTCGGTCGCCACCGTGAGGCCGTACCACTCGGACGAGGCGTCAGCGAGCGCGAGCACCGCGTCGATCAGCGCCTCGGCGGCGACGCCGGGCACCGCGAGCGCGCCCTGCGCGGCGTTCAGGCCGAACAGCGCGGCGACGTTCACGCCCGCGCTCGGCGCCACGGGGTAGAGCAGCACCGAGGCGGTGCCGGCGCTGGGCGCGGTGAGGATGAAGCGGCTCTGCACCGCGTCGAACTTCACCGTGGTGCCGGCGGCGAGCGCGGCGAGCGCCGACTGGAGAATGGAGGCGACGCCGTTGATGTTGGTCGCGCTCGAGAAGTCGAGCCCGGTGACCTCGCGCAGCGTTCCGTTGATGGAGAGCTTCAGCGCGCCGGTCTTCACCGCGGTGAAGTTCGCGAGCGCGCGCTGGGTCGGGTTGAGGATCGTGCCGCGCAGGATGCCCGCCGCATCGGTGCGCACCCAGCGGCCGACGTAGAGCACCTTCGGGCGCGGTTTCTGGCTGAAGTAGAGGTTCGCCGCCGCGAACACGGGCGAGCTCGTGCCGTGGTCGAGGCCCACCGACAGGGAATCGGTGTAGGTGCGCAGGCGCTCCTGCTGGTCGATGGCGGGGCTGTCCGTGAGGGTGAGCAGCGTGCCGAAGTTGCCGGGCTGCGCCGCGATACGGGCGAGCGACAGCGTGACGTTGACGATGTTGGAGACGGAGAGGGCCTGAACCATCAGGGCTGCGCCTTCTGTGACGAAAAGGGGAGGGCCGCGTGGCCGGTCCGGACGACGCCGCTGGCGGCGACGAGGTTGAGGACGCTGTATGTCCGGTCGATCTGGCGTCGGACGCGGAGCGACAGGTCGATGCGGCGCACCCACTGCCCGTTGGTGAGGGCGGGGGCCGCGATGGCCTTGCCGATGTCGGCAAGCGCCATGTTCGCGCGGTAGAGCGCCTCGCGGTTCTGGGGGATCGCGAGACCGTCACGCAGGCGCGCGGCGTAGCCCCAGGCGTTGGGGCCGTAGAACGAGACGAGGATCTCCACGCTCTCGTGCCGGCGCAGATGGTCCGAGCCGTCGCCCCGGCTGTCGTGGCGAACGTAGGCGTTGGCGTCGGGGGTCACCTCGGTGACGCCGAGCGCCGCCCAGTCCGCGTCCGCGGGCGGTTGCGGGGGCGGCTCGGCCTGCCAGCGCGGGCGAACCAGATCGCCGGGCAGTCCGGTGATGCCGGCGATCGCCGCCTGGATCTGATCCTCGAACGCGTCGTCCTGCGTCGGCTGCGGACCGACAGGCGCGAGGTATCCGCCGCTGGCGGATGTGTTGGCCATCGGCGGTGTCTCGCGTCGGGGGAGGGGAGCGTCAGACCGGCTGGGCGGTCAGGTCGGTCAGCGTGCAGACGGCGGCGCAGAAGCCGGAGCCGTAGGGGCTGAAGTCGGACAGGGCCGAGACCGTGTAGAGCGCGCCGAGGTACTCGATCCGATCGGCCGCCGAGCGCTCGGTCTGCACCGAGAGCTTGGTGCGGGTGTAGACCGCGATGGCGCCGCTCGCCCGCGCGCCGTCCGGCAGCAGGTCGAGCATCGAGCCCGAGGCCGGCATTGCCACACCCTCCAGGGGCGTGCGCGCCGACGTGGTGCGGGTGCGCCCGTTCTCGCCGATCCCCTGCGCCCGGGTGAGCAGGAACAGCGTGCCGGGCTCGGCCGCGAAGTCGGGATCGTCGATGAGTTCGGAGGCGTCGAGGAGGGGCATCGGCTACTCCCCGCGCGGCCGGATGACGTAGGTGATGGAGTTCCGGAGTTGCCCGGTGTCGATCAGGGGCTTGGCGTTCGTGAGCGTCGGGGCCTCGCCCTTCGCTCGCGCCTTCAGTTCCTTGATCGCGCCCTTGCGCCCGCGGGCGGCGCGCGCCCGCAGCGTGCGCTCGGACAGCGGCGGGGCGATGCCCTCGTTGATCTTGCCCCGGATGGCGTTCTGCGCCGCGAGTCCGGCCATGTGCTGCGCCCGGATCATGCCCGCCTCGTCGCCGATCAGCGCCTGCTGACCCGCAAGAGCGTACGCCTTCGTGATGGCGCCCTCCCCCTCGGCGATCCCGGGCGCCATGAAGGGACGGGCCGGGATGTTCTGCTCCGGCATGCCGGTGTCGTGGATGTAGGCCAGCGCCGCGTTGTTCGGGCGCTCGCCTGTCTCCCCGGGCTCGGACGGGCGCTCGGCCTTCTCGGCCGGCACGCCGACGAGCACGTCCGTGCGGGTCAGCGCGCGCACGTTCTTCAGCACCCCGGCGAGGCCGGGGCCCTTGGCCGTTACGGTCACAGTTGCGCCCCGCCCGCACCGAACATGCGCATCAGTTGATAGAACTGAACGCCGTAGGGGGTGGTGTTCCAGTTGCCTGCACCGGCGATCGTGCCCGCCCCCGTGTCGTAGCTCACCGAGAGCTTGTCGATGGACTTCGACGCGACGACGCCAACGCTTGCCGCGCCGCCCTTCGCGGCAGCTTTCGCGCTCGCACGGCCCGAGACGAGCTTGTGCGCGGTGTAGAGGGCGAGGCCCTGGTCGAGGAGTTCGGCCCAGCGCCCGGGATCGAGTTGCAGCGACGCCTGCTTCAACCAGAAGTCGATCGCCGCGTCCGGGTAGATCGCGGCGTCACCGAACTCGGTGAAGAGGGCCCGGAAGGTGGGCCGGTCCATCGTCAGGCGGCCCGACGGGCCTTGGACGGGGTGGGGTCGGTGGCCGGCTCGGCCGAGGGCGCCTCGGCGCTCGCAGCGGGCGTGCTGGCCTCGCTGATGAGCGCGTGGGCGGCCTCCAACTCACCGGTCAGGCGGGCGATCTCGGCCTTGGCCGCATCGCGCTCGGTGACCAGGGCATCGCGGGCGGCAACAGCCGCGTCACGCTCGGCCACGGCGGCGTCGCGCTCGCTGCCCGCATCCTTCAGGCTCTCGACCTGGCGGCGCAGCATGGCGAACTCGCCCGGATCCACGACGCCATCCGGCAACTCCTCTGGCTCGCCGCAGTGCAGCTTGGTGAACCAGTGATCGGCGTGCTCGTCCGGCACGTTGCGGTGGGTGCCGACCGAGTAGGGAACGCGCTCGCCGCCGGTGAGGGCCAGGACGAATGCCTTGATGACGTGGATGGTCTTCATGTCGGGATCCCAGGAGGACGCAGGCTTGACGGGAGCGGCGCCCGCGACGGGCCGCTGGCAAAGGGACTAAGCGAATCGTGCGTCGGCAAAGGGCGCGAGAGGCGGGCACAGGGAACCCCATGCCCGCCGCCGCAAAGCGCGGCGCGACGGCTTACATGCCGTCGGCGTAGGCGACCGTCTCCGGGTACACGAACTCCACGGCGCCGAGGCGGCCGTAGTAAGTCGTGATCTGGTAGAGGGAGCGGTACTCCAGCGGGGTGCGCTGCAGGGGCACCATCGGGAACCGCACGCGGTTCTTCTGCTGGGTGTAGGCCAGCATGCGGTCGGTGCCGCCGACGCCGCGGCCCGTGAGCCACTTCACCGGCTGGATGTCGAGCGGGCGACCGTTCTGGGCGTTCGCGATGCAGTTCTGCTTCACGTACTCCAGCACCGAGATGTTGCCGGCCTCGGAGACCTTGCGGCTCACGAGGTAGCTGAACTTCAGCGGCGCGAGCAGGAGCTTGCTCGGCACGACCGAGTAGCCGGTGGCGGTCCACGACGCGGTGAGCACGTCGTTGATGTCCGCCACGATCTCGTCGGCGGTCTTGTTGCGCCACAGCGGCGAGGCGGCGGCGCCGTTGGCCACGTTGGAGGCAGCGACCAGCGGCGAGTTGGCCAGACCGAACATGCCGAGCTCGGCATCGCCGATGTAGACCTGCTCGTCGATGTCCATGTCGTGCTTGATCGACAGGCCGGTGTACTTCTGCGCGTCGATCGGCCGGCCGGCGCGGATGGCCGACTCCAGCTCGGGCAGGGAGTATTTCAGCTCCTGCGCCCAGATCGGCAGCGGGTTGGCCGTCTTGCCGATGTCGAGCGCGATGCCGGCGATCTGGTTGGCGGCCTTCGAAGCCCAGGACTTGCCGCCCGGGGTGGTGCCGCCGACCGAGGCGAAGGTCGAGTTGGTGAAGCTCGACACCTCGTCGCCCATCGACACGTCCTCGCGGAGGTCGATGTCACGACCCCAGGTCGTGGCGTAGAGCGGGGCGTGATCCTCCTGGTCGAGCCGCTCGAGCTCGCCGATGAGGAAGGCGCCGGTCGAGTCGATCGTCCGGCGGTCGTAGGTCTGGAAACCGCTGTCGAGCGTGCGGGCGCGGACCAGGGCGGGGGCGGCCAGGGTCAGGGCGGCGGCCGAGACGCCCACGATGTTGCGAGTGTGGAACATGGAGGTCAGGTTCCCGGGGATCAGATGTTGAACTCGAGCTCGGTCACGGCGCCGGCGTCGGCCGGACCCGCGAAGGTCGTGGTCGCGGGCAGCGCGATGGTGTTCGTGCTGTCGGCCGCGGCCTCGAAGCCGCCGATCGGCTTGCCAGCCGCCGGGGCGGCGATGCGCACGTAGACCGTGCCGCCCTTCACTGCCGGGGCGGTGCCGCCGAGCAGGATCGAGATGCGACCGCGGCGCAGGACGTTGCAGTGGCCGGAGGTCGGCGGGACCGCGGCGCCCAGCGCGTTCTGCGAGGACTGCGTCGGGAAGGGGCGCACCAGCACGCCGGCGACGACGGCGGCGGTGTCACCCGCGCCGACCGGCACGAACTTGCCGGCGACGAACTTGCCGGGCAGGCCGTAGGCCGGGAACGGAGCGCTGCTGTCGTAGTTGCCCGGCGCGACGTCGGCGGACTCGGCGCGGGTCACGTCGCCGGGGATGCCGGCGGCCATCCGGTAGAGGAAAGCGACCATGTCAGGGGGTCCTTAGTTCCGGCCCCAGCGGGCGCGGTTGGCTGCGTTGATCTGGGCGGGGGTGCGGGCCTGGGCCGTGGTGCCGCCGCCTGCCGCGCTGTCCCGGATCGAGGAGAGGATCGAGCCGGTGGTCTCGGTCTTGGCGCGCTCGCTCGCGGCCACGAACAGGATGCGGGCGGCATCGCAGGTCATGTCGGCGAACTGGGTGCGACCGTCCGAGAACGGGGTGATGGCGGCGCGACCGGAATCGGTCTTCATCGCCGCGTCGAGCACCTTGCGCCGGAAGACGCAGAGGGTGTCCTTCGTCGCCTTGGCGTCGGCCTTGGCGTCGTAGGTCGGAAGCTTGATGCCGGGCGCGAGGATCTCAGCGCGGGCGAGGGTGTCGCGGAACAGCGGGGCGAGCCCAGCCGCGTCGGCGGTCTTCCCCTTGTCCTCGTCCTCCTCGGCGGCCTCGTCCTTGGTCTCGGACTCGGCCTTGTCCTCCTCGGACGCCTCGTCCTTGGTCTCGGCGCCCTCGCCCTCCTCCTCGGAGGCCTCGTCGGTCGCGCCGGCCTTGCCGTCCACGAGCTTCTGCAGGAGGGCCTCGATCGCGGCGAAGCGCGCCTCGCACTGAGCGCCCAGCGTAGCGACCGGGTCGTCGTCGCCGGTCTTCGTCTCGGCCTCGGCCGCGGCGGCCTCGCCCTTCTCCTCGGGGTCGGCGTCGGGCGTCTTCACCTCGATGACGACGCGCTGGGGCGCGGTCTCGCCGCTCTCCATCTCGGCCTGGGCGGCCTCGATCTCCTCGTTGAAGGCGGCCTCGTCCTTGGCCTTGAACGCGGTGGTCAGGCGGTCCCAGACGGTCCGCTTCGACTTGGGCATCTTGTGGTCTCCGATGGCGCAGCGGGGTCCGCACCGGCCTTCCTCGACCAGCGCGACGTGGTTCCCGATGATGTTGGTCTGGCGGCCCCGGCCGGAGCCCGCTTGCTCGTACTCGGCGTCGTAGCCGCAGCTCACCTCGCGCTTGCCGGCGCGGACCGCCGCGATCGTATCGGCGCAGGTGATGACGAGGTCGGCCAGGAGCAGGTCAGCGTGATCGCCGACGCCCTGGCGGACGTTTCGGACGAAGCCGCGAGCGAAGCGGCTCCAGTTCGAAGGGGTGACATCGACGGGCGGGTGGTCGTCCGTGACCGGCTTGCCCTCAAAGGACGCCATGGTCTCGGGCCGGAACACCTCTGCGGCGTCGCGTTCGACGGTGATGATCCCGTCCGCGCCCGGCTCCAGCGGCAACTCGCCCGCGGCGTAGTGCATCTGGCCGGTGCGGGCGATGGGGACCGCCTCGCAGATCAGGAAGCCCTCGGGCGTGAGCGTCTGGCTTGGGCCGAGACGCGACGGGGCATAGAACGTCGCCCGCTGCGGATCAGCGTCCGCGCGGTCACGGGTCGGATGGGGCACGGGCAGGAGCCTCAGGCGAGAGGCCGGGCGGCGATCCTCAGTCGGGGATCACCACCTCGGAGTAGCACCGACAGTTGGGCAGGCAGCCCGCGTGACCGGTGAGCTTGTCGAGGGTGGGCGGGCTGTCCCAGCGGACGAACTTGCCCTCCATCGTACGGTGAGAGGGCCGAACGTCGCCGTCGCCCGAGGTGCGCCAGATGTAGCCCTCCGAGCCGACGTGCTCGGCCCGCGCCTGCGTCAGCGCAGAGGCGGTGCGCGAGACCTCGGTGCGGGCGATCAGCGTCGCGCGTGCTTCGGTCACCTCGCCGGTGCGCAGGATCTCGGCGGCGATCGCGTCGGCGCGCCGCCCCTGCACGATCCCCTCCTGCGTCAGGCGGTGAACCCGCTCGGCCGCCTCACGCGGAAGGGAGGTGATCAGCCCGACTTGGTCGGCGAGTTGTCGCCGCATCACTGCGCCCGTGGGCGCCGTGGTGATCTCCTTGTGAAGCGCGCGGCCCATCTCGGCCGAGACATGCCGCCACGCCTGCGCGTCGCGCTGGGCCACCTCGGCGACCATGCGGGCCCCAACGGACTGCGCCCAGGGCTCGATCGCGTTGGCGTATCGGCGCAGAGCCTCGCCGAGCAGCGGCACGCGCTCAAGACCCGCAAGGTCGAAGCCGCGGACCAGCACGCCGATGTGACGGGCGAGCCCGCGCAACTGCCTGGCGTAGAGGTTCTCGGCCTTGCGCGCCCGGATGAACGCCGAGCGCGGAGAGGGCGGGGCGCGGTCGCCGACGCTAAGCCGCGAGCGACAGTGCTGGCACATCGGGCCTGCCCTCGGGGGTTGTGGGCCCATCCGCGGGGTCCGCGACCGGGTCGAGTTCGCTCGGCAGCGGGATCGTGTCGTCGGCGGCCTCGATGTCGGCGTCGGTGATGTTCGACCACACGCCGGTCACATCGCTGGACTGCCGCAGTTCCTTCAGGGCCGTGCGGTCGGAGACGACGCCGGCCTCCTTGGCGCCGAGCACGGTGTCGGTCACCGTCTTGGCAACGTCCGCCTTCTCCTTGTCCGACATCTGCCACAGCGGCTCAAAGCTGAACTCAAAGCCCTCGGGGAGGGGGCGCCCCGTCTCGGAGCGTGCGAGCACGTCGAGGATACGCGCGAGCCCCGGCCGCAGGCGGCTCTCCTGCTGCGCATTGATCCCGTCGTAGTAGTTCCGGATGTCGCTCTCGCCGCTGGAGAACCCCGCGGGCGATTGCCCGAACAGGATCACGAGCGGGATGCCCGAGGCCATGGACAGTTGTTCGGCGAAGCGTGCCAGCACGTCGGGCAGGCCCGAGAACTGGTAGGTCAGCGCCTCGAACTTGTCCTTGGCATCAATGAGAGTGATGCCCTCGATCGACTGGAACCGCCGGATGGCCTCGACGCGCTTGGCGAGGACCTCCAGCGCCGGCCCGCCCATCCCGAGGATGTCAACGAGACCTTCGATCTGGAGGACGCGCAGGTGCGCGCGGTAGACAAGCTGCGCCGTGCCCTGCGTGGTGGAGTCGAAGGCCACCAGCCGGTCGTAGAGACGCTCGACCACCGAGGCCCCCCAGCCGTTCTCGGCCTGGGCCTGCCAGAAGGGGAGTTCGACGCCGTCGAAGCGGATCACCCGGGAGTAGTGGACGTAGCGACCCGAGAGCGCGGGCGCGTTGGCGTTGGGGATGTAGTATTTCGGCTGCCCGAGATCGGGGCCGAGCTCCTGCACGGTCTCGGTGAGTGTCGGCTGCACCATCCACCGGTCGAGGACGAGGATGCCCTTGAACTGGCCGGGGCCCACGGTCTCAGGGCGTAGCGGTGTCGCCGGGTGCTGGCCGTCGATCAGGAGCACCCCGATCGCGCCGCCGTAGAGGCGCGACCACTTCAGCGTGCTCTCGATCGCTTTCCACACCCCGCGGCGCTGCAGGCCGGCCTTGATCGCCTCGCCGTCGTCGGGCGGCAGGGTCGAGCCGAGGTCGATGCCGGCGCGCACCATATCCTCGGCAGGCGTGTCAACGATCCGGCCGACGATGGCCGATCCGCGATACATCCACTCGAGCTGCAGGCGGTTCCGGGTGACCGGGTTGAAGCCGTACTGCGAGGCTGAGGCGAGGTTGTCCGTCCCGATGCCGATCCGGGCCTCAAAGTTCTGGTAGCTGTCCAAGGTGCTGAGGCGGTCGGCGGTCGGCGCGGACCCGGCCGGCACGCGCAGGCGCGGCTTCTCGGAGGTGCTCATCAGCCGAACGCTCTCATCATCTGCTCGGCAGCCGAGCCGGCCCCGCCCACCATCTCGTTGACTGCGTCCATGGTCGGATCAACTTGGTCGTCGTGCGCGCCGTTCGGGAAGGCGAGCATCTCGCCCCGCCAACCCGCGATCCAAGCCGTCTCGGGCCCCTCGGCGGGGATCCGGACGAGCCCGGCCGCGAAGGACGGCAGCGCGTCGTTGGCGCGCATCACCTTGTCCTTCTCGCGCGGGATGCCGACCACCGGCACCACGACCTGAGCCATGGCAGGATCAACGGGCAGCCGCCCGAGTGACTGGATCAGGCCTGTGCCGGAGGATTTGTCCTCGATCTTCATGGCGCGTAGGGCGCCGAAGATGGTGTGATCCGCCGCGCGGTGTTTAGCCCAGAAGAGCCGGGCGGTCTTTTCCAGATCCGGCGCCTCAAAGCGCCCGCGGATCTGGTCCAGCAGGTATGCTTTGCCGTCCTTGCCCATGCCCCAGCACTGGAACACGGAGTAGTCGTTCCGCTCGGAGGTCTTCTGCGCCGTGTCGACGTAGATCACCCGGTAAGCGAGGGGCGGCAGCACGGTGTAGGGCGTGAGCCACTCCGCCTTGAACAGGTTGCCGCCCGCGACGGTGGGCACCTGCCCATACTGGCCCGCGAAGACGTAGGGATTCGTCTTCAGGAGGACGATCTGCTCGCCGGTGTGCTTGGCCGCCCAGAGGGGGCCGTCCGGCAGACCATGCGGGATCGGGTCGCCGTGGGTGTACTCGGCCGGGTAGAGGGCCGCGTTGTCGATCTCGACGGGCAGGAGCAAGTGGTGCCAGCGGCAGCCCGCGCCGCCCTTCAGGAGGAAGCCCGAGAAATCGTCCACATGCAGGCGCTGCATGATGACGATGACGGGCACATCCTCGTGCGCGAGGCGGCTCTTGAAGGTCGAGTGCCAGCGGTTGTTGACCTTGGTCCGCTCGATCTCGCTCTCGGCATCGTCGGGTTTGACCGGGTCGTCGATGATGAGGGCGCCAGTGAAGCCCGGCTCCATACGGCCCGCGCGGAAGCCCGTGATCGGGCCCGCCGCGTGGGAGGCCTTCATCCCGCCGCCCTCGGTCGTGCGCCAGAGTTCCTTGGCGGCTACGTCGTCACGAATTTTGACCGGCCAGTGCTCTTGGTAGCCCTCCAGGGCCACGACGTCTCGCACCGAGTTCGAATTGAACAGGGCGAGCGGGCCGTTGAACGAGGCGTGGATGAAGCGTGCGCGAGGGTTCCAGGCCAGACCGCGGGCCACGAAGTGGACCACCGCCATCTCGGTCTTGGTGTAGCCCGGCGGGATGTTGATGATCAGGCGCGGGATCTCGCCCCGGATGACCCGGTCGAGGGTATCGGCGATCACGCGATGATGGGCGCCGACCAAGAACTCGGCCTGCTCTTTCTCGCGGAAGAACTTCGCGGTGAACCGAAGCTGGCTCTCCAGGCAGTCGACCCGGTCAAGCTCCTTCAGTGTCGCCCGCGGATCCGCCAGCCAGTTGCTCAAGCGCTGCTCGAAGCCCATCCCGGCCTGCCTGGTCCAGGCCCGAGAGGTCGGGCTTCACGACGGTCTCGGATTGGATCGGGCCACCGCCAAGGCCGCCGATCTCCCGCTTGTTGGTGAAGGCGCCGCCCGACTCCTTGGCTGCCTGCTCCATGAGCGAGGCCACGAGGACGAGGTTGCCGGATTTCTCGGCCTTCTCGGCGAGGCGCTGCAGCGTGCGCAGACGAACCGCGCGGTGCGAGACGCCGATCCGGGCGGTGTCGGTGAGGAACTCGGTGCGGGTCGATTCGAAGATCGCCCGGTAGCCCTCGGAGAGGAACCGGCCGGCCCGCTTCGTCGGATCGTAGGCCTCGACCTGCTGAGGCGTGACGGCCAAGCCGTCGAACTCTTCCTTCACGGCACGCACGACGGCCGAGGGCGGATCGAAGCACGCAAGCTGCTGGACGATGAAGGTTTTCACCTCATCGGAGAGCGTGTTCTGGGCCATGGCTGTCTCAAGGGGCTATCAAGGATCAGCCCACTCCTCTCCCGCACGTCCCGCAGGCGCCGGCGATGTCGGCCTCACAGATGATCGGTGTACGGCCAGCGGCAGCCACGAGGGCGGCGGTCTGACCGGCGGCGTTGCCCACCCCGTAGCGGGAGACGACGCCGACGAACTCCTCAACGTCATGGCCTCGTATGCCGAAGACGGGCCGGCCGGTCTGGGCGTTGAAGCGCGGCGCGCCCCAGCGGTCCCGCTTCTGGCCAGCGTGGTAGAGTTCGTGCTCGACCAGGGCGCAGAAGGCAGCGTCGGAACACTGGTCGGCGTAGGCAGCGTCGAAGGTGAGCAGGAAGTCGGGGATGGTGCCGAACCACCCGGTGATCTGCTGCTCCCATCGGGCCTTCGCCCAGCGGTTACCGATGAAGGTGGCCTCCTCGCAGAGGCCGACGACGGTGTTGCCCTTGCTCTCCATGGGCTCGGAGCACCAGAGCAGGCCGAGGGTCGCGTCACGCAGGTGCGCGTGATCCTCGTTCAGCAGTCGCGCGTCCTCCGCGATGAAGGTGGCGCGGGCCCAGGCCTCCAGATCGTGTGCGGGCTCCACCGTGCGGAAGGCGGTGGCGGCATCCTGCTCCATGAGGAGCGAGGCGGGCGGGCGCGGGCGGGCTAGTTCCATCGCCCCACCCTAGGGAGAAGACCATCGCGGGCGGGAGAAGTCTTCTCCCCGCCTGTTGCATCATGTGGAGAAGTCATGCGTTATGGACACGATCTGTTCCGCACCTGCAACACAGTGATGCGCCGATGCTCGACAGCAGCTCCAGCCGGTTCGACTTCTCCGAGCCGTACGCACCCACCTCGTCCGAGGACGAGACCCGCTCCGATTACTCGGCGGCGATCTCGCGCGCTGCGCCGGCTCTCCCCGCCTCGCTGGATCCAGAGGCGATCAGCGCGGCGCTGTCGGCAGCGTTCGCGGCAGGGGTGCGGGCAGCGGCCGAGCGGGCGGCCTCTCGTCAGAAGGTCCGGGGCGACCAGCCGAAGTACCAGATCATCGCCGACCTCCTGCAGCGTGAGCAGGGCTGCATGGCCTGGGAGATCCGGGAGGCGACGGGCTGGACGACGTTCTCGATCCCCCGCTGGGCGGAGGCCGCCGGTCTCGTGCTGCACAAGGTCCGGATCGCCGGGAACACCTTCCGGTTCTTCGGCATCCCACGGGAGATGGCCGAGACCATGGACTATGAGGTGATCGGGCCGCCGAAGGACATGCGGATCGTGTTCCGGCCGAAGGCGGTGCGGTTGCAGGCCTAGGCCGCGAGCGCCAGAAGAGGCTCGGGCTCGGCCTGGGCGAGACGCCGCGCCGCGATGGCGTGGTGCGCCGGCGCCTTCTCGATCAGGATCGAGCGGCGACCGAGGGCGCGGCAGGCAATACCGGTGGTGCCGGTCCCCGCGCAGGAATCCAAGACGAGATCGCCGGGGCGGGTATAGGTCGCCACGAGGTAGCGCATCAGCTCCTCGGGTTTTTGGCTGGATAGTAGCCGCCCTTCCGCGCCGCGCCGATCCGCCTTGATGGTGATCAGGTCGCGGGGATAGCGCAGGCCGTCCGAGCAGTCGGTCGTGGCGGGACGCTGGAACTTGTAGACGTTGCCGTCCGCCTTCGTCGCCTTCCGGTACGGCTCACCCTGAACCATCTGCGGGTTGTAGGTGTGCGGGCCCGGCGCGAAGACGAGGACGTCCTCCGTCACGCGCAGCGGCTGGCGCTTCGCGTTGAGGTGCCCCGACATCCGGTTCACCTTGTCCCAGGTCCAGCGGTAGCGGAACCAGTCGAGGTTCGAGACCGTGAGGAGGGCCGAGAACACGCCCGAGGCGGTGAGCACCACCACCCCGTTCGGCGCCAGCACGTGGCGGTAGGCCGCCCAGAGCGCGTCGAAGGGGATGATCTGGTCCCAGGCGCACCGCGTGGACCCGTAGGGCAGATCGGCGATGATCGCGTCGACCGAGCCGGCGGGCAGGGTCGGGATCACCGAGAGGCAGTCGCCCAGGATCAGGGTTGGGTCCGGCATGCGGGCTCGCGTCAGCGGCCCAGCGGCCGGTCGGTGTCGATGAGGACAGTCTGGCCGGTGATCGGGTTGAGGATGGCGATCTTCGCCATGGCTCAACGCTTCCGGTAGCGGCCAGCAGCGTTGCGCGCTGGCGGCGCGTAGGCGCAGCCGGACGGCGGCAGTTCGCGGCACGGCATGACGAGCACCCAGATCAGTCCGGCGACGAGCCCGGCAGCGAGGACCGCGAAGAGGTCCGGGTGTGTGAGGAGCGCGTCGCGCGCCGCCTCGCGGAGGCCAGGGCCGATTGCGGCGCCCAAGCTGCCCGCAAGGGTCGCGGCGAGAACGGAACGGAGCATCATGGCCTCTCGGGATCGGCGGCGGGCGCCGGCTCCTCCGGCCAGGGTGCGCGGTAGGGTTCAAGCCAGCCCGTCGACCAAGCGGCGATGCCGACGGCGTAGGACAGCCAGAGCTCCACCATGCGGTCGATGAGATCGGGGCGTGGGCCGAGCGTCACGCGTAGAGGTCCGAGGCATCGATCGGCGGCCCGGCGGCCTCAGCAGCGCGGGCCCGGATCGCCGGGTCGGCCTGCCAGCCGTTCGCCGCGGCGAGCTCCACGTAGTCCCGGCTCGAGACGTAGCCGGCATCGCAGAGCGCGCGCACGGTGGTCTGGTCGAGCGTGACGAGTACGACCGGAGCGGGCGCGCCGTAGCCGTCGAACGGGTCAGCGTGCCGCATGGTCCTGTCCCTTCCGGCGTTCGCAGGCGATCTTGAGATACCGACCCTCGCCCGGATGGCCGAAGGTCTCGGCGGCGAGCGTCTGGCCGACATGGGCGCACTCGGCGACGGTCGCGACCGGCTGGGTCATGACGTCGAGCGCATTGGTGCGGTCGCAGTCTGGGCCGGCGATGGACGCGGCGCAGACGAGGATGACGGCGAGGGCCTGGGACATCACGCGCTCCGGAGACCGTAGACGGGGACGCAGCGCGCCCGCACCGTCCACGCGCCGGCCGGAAGGCCGATACGGGCGAGCATCGCGGGCTCGGCGAATTGCTGCATGGCCTCGGCCCGGGTCTGGCAGGCGTAGCGCTGCCCCCAGGTCCGGGGGGAGGGCGGGAGCGCGACACAGCCCGCGGGCCGGCAGGCCTCGGCGAGGATCTGGAAACCGGTGACGACGCGGGCGTCCTGCGCGTGCCCGGCGCCGATGGCGGCCAGGAGCACGGCGGAGGCGACGGCGACGTAGAGCACGGCCACCCGCCAGCCGAGCGGGAAGCGGACGGCGGCGCGGTTCATGGTGGGGCTCGCGGATCAGGGATCCCCTCCCCCCTCAGCGGGGGAGGGTGGTCGGCTCACTCGGCCGCGTAGCGCAGCACCACCCGCTCGGCCGCGCCGACGCGGAAGGGCAGGTAGAACGAGGGCGGCTCGTAGCCGGTGAGGTGCGTACCGGGTGGCAGCGCGTAGACACCGGGCGGGATTTCGCCCTCGTCGTCCGTCACCACGGCGGTGAGACCGGCGGAGGCTCCGGGGCCGAACACGCCGCAGAGGTAGGCGATCAGGCAGGCGAGCCCGAGAACGGCGGCGACGCCGATGGCGATGGCGGCGTCCATCAGCGCCGTCCCGGCTTCACGCGCGGGGCGAAGCGGCCACCACGACCGCCCTGCACCCGCGTCTCGCCCGCCGCGTACCCGTCCGCGTAGGACTCCCGGCAGACTGTGTCGGCGAGCGGGACATGGGCCGTGAGGCCGCGTTCCTTGCGCCAGCGGCCAAGGGCGAACGAGGGACCGTGCATGGGGGATCAGACCGGATAGGAGCGGGCGGGCCGGCCGGGCTGAAGCACGGGCGGGGCGGGCAGAATCAGGGGCAGCGCCGGGCGCGCCGCGGCGAGCGCGACGGCGGCGGAGAGAGCGAGGGCGACGCGGAGCATCAGGCTGCCATCCGGACCGCAGCGGGCGTGCCGCCCAGATCGTCGGTCGGCAGGCCATGGGGCGGTGCGACGCCGACGTCCCACTGGTCGTGCGGCAGGTGCTCGGCGGCGAAGGCGCAGGCCTTCTCGGGCGAGCCGAATTTCTCGGCCCGGGCGATGTCCTTCGTCCAGGTGAAGGGGCGCCAGCCCTTCGCGCGGGAGCCCTCGGCGTCAGGCCGCGCGAGGTAGCGCCGGAGCCGGCCGGACCCGAAGCAGACGACGTAGCGCATGGGTTCGGTGCTCTCGGAATCGATGGATCTGCGCGCGCTCGCGCCGCTCCTCCGCCTCGACCCACGCCAGGGCATCACGCACCGGGGATCGAGAGGCGGCGAGACGAAGGTCGCCTTCCGAGAGCCGGAGGTCAGGCTCTCGGGCATCGGCGTCGGCGAGGACGCGGTCGGTGGAGGTCATGCCGTGAGCAGGCCCACGTCCCGGAGGAAGGCCGCCACGTCGAACAACTCGGGAGCGAGTTCCATGACGAAGGCGCGCTTCGTCGGGGCGTCCATGCCCAGCACGTCGCCGTAGCTGAAGCCGTAGGACATCAGGAACAGCGTGAGGCGAACCTCGGGCGGCGTCGGGCCCGCGGCGGGCGCACGGAGCGGTGCGGGCTCGGCCGGCGCTTGCCCCCAGGGGCTCGTGCGCGCGGCGGCCGCGTCCCGCTTCGGGCAGACGATGCCCTTGCACCACCCCGGTGCGTCGTACCCGCAGCGCCGGCAGGCGGTGCCCGCGGTCGGCTTCGGCTCGGGCGCCGGCTCGCGCCGCGGCACGCGCGGCTCGGCCATCGTGCCGAGGATCGACATGGACGTCATGTTCCGCCGCTGCACCATGATCGGTTCGCGGAAGACCGGGATGTCGTCGGGCCGGCCGCGCATCAGCAGCGCCTCGTCCGCCTCGGTCGGCGCGACCAGCACATGCGTGGAGGCCATCGCATCGACGCCGTGCATCGACGTGCGCAGGTCCCGCACGAGACAGGCATCCGCCTTGTCCATCACGAAGACGACCACGCTGGTGCGCGGCAGGGACGCGACGAAGGCCGCCGTTTCGGCGACGCGATGCGGCTCAATCATGTTGGAGGTCCGGTCAGGGTTAGGGCGAGCCGCACAGGCGGTCGCGGGCCGGGCGCGGGATGCGTCGGGCCGGGCGCGCGGCGGGAGCCGGCGCAGTCAGAGCTTCAGGGGATCACAGGATCCGGTGAGCTGTAGGGGTCGAAGGCGGGCCGGGCTCGACACCGGCTCAGAGTATTCGGCTTTACAGGTTCGCCATGTCTCTGCCGCCCACTGAGTAGGCCCTGCCTTGGCTGGCGCGTCCTTCCGCGCCGCCGCCTTCGACCGCTACCGCCTATGCCGCGAGCGCGAGGCCGCGGAGTGGTTCGAACTCCATCACCGGGAGAACGATGGTGGCCACCTCCCCGCGCGGCGGCGGGTTCTTCTGTATAGCGTCGAGCGCCGCCTTGATCGACGCGATCTCGCCGGGGCCCGTGCCGACTCTGTAGAGGGTCGGACCGGTCCAGACCTGAGGCCGGATCACCGGAAGCCCGACAGCCGCCGCGCCCGCGGTTGCGAACACGCTTCCGAGGAAGGATCGGCGGCTCAGGCGCATCGGGCTCGTCTCCACATGGCCAGAGCAGCAGGGGGCGAAGGCGGACCGGGCCTGCAAGGAACCCGGCAATTCGGTCCGCACCTTTCTCGACAGATCTCGGCGCATCCTACGGCCTGCAGATTGGGCGCAGGTCTATGCACGCCCTCAGGGCCGAAGCCCTTTCACCGTGTCGCCGCCTTCGACCACTACTGCTCAGGGGCGAACGTTACCAGAACGTCCGATCTCCGCAAGCCGTAGCGCCCACGCATACAGCCCCGCACGAAAGGCGATCGGCGGTAGCGCGGGCATGACGGGATCCTTGGATCAGGTGAGCGCTAGGACGCCCAGCAGCAGTGCGGCGCCCGCCGCGATCGGCAGGCAGATGGCCAGGGCGTCGGCGCGCATCAGAGCCTCAGAGGATCGGGGCGTGCGTGCCGTCTTGCAGGACGTGCGTCGTCGCGCCGTTCCACTGGAACAGGTATTCGAGCGCGCCGCGGTACTTCTGATTGTCCACGATGTAGGAGATGCCGGACGGATGCCAGATGCCGCCGTTCGGTGCCGGGATCCCCTCCCCGTTCAACTCTGCGCAGATCGAGCGAAGTGTGCGCTTCTCGCGCTTCACCGCCTTGTAGATCCGCTTCACGACTTTAGCCTGCTCGGGCACGACGACCAACTGGCGTTGGCCTTTGTCGCCGCCCTCGACCCGGTAGCCGTAGGGCGCCCTCCCCCCGGCGAAGCCGCCGCGGCCGGCCTTGTTCATCCGGCCGCCGGCTGTGCGATCCCGGATCGTGTAGCGCTCGTTCTCCGCCATGCCGGCGAAGATCGCGAAGAAGGTTCGGCCCATTGGGCTCGACGTGTCGATCACTGACTCGGTCACGGACCGGAACGCCACCTCGTGCTGCTCGGCCAGATCCGAGACCGTCGTGATCGCGTAGCGGATGTCGCGCGCCAGACGGTCGATCTTGTAGACGAGCAGGATCGAGAATGCCCGCGCCTCTGCCAACTCCATCACCCGGGCGAAGCCGGGGCGATCCGCCGGGCGTGTCGCACCGGAGAACCCGGGGTCGGTGATCGCCTCGACCACCTCGTAGCCCTGGCTCTCAGCGAAGGCGTGAACCGCGCGCTGCTGCGTCTCGAGGCCGGTGCCGCTGTTGGCCTGCTCATCGGTCGAAACGCGGAAGTAGGCGACGACCTTGGTGCGCTCGGCCGCCTTCTGGCTAGCTCGGACTTCCGTCCTAGCCTTGATCCGGGCTACCCGTTTGCTGCCAAAAGCGCCCAAAACGCTAACCCTACCAGAGCGTTAAGACCCCTAGGAAGCCGCTTTGTCCAAACTCTCACAAGAATTCGAACACGGCGATGCTTCGGGGTAGGGACGGCTGGTTAACAGATGGTTTACGCTGCGTCTCTGGCCGCGCTTGCGGGCCGCCCTGGGAGCCAATCGTGTCGCGCCTGAAGCTCTATCGCGCCATCGGTGTGAAGCCCGTCGCCTCGCCGATCACGGCGATCCGCGCCGAACTCCGGAGGTACGACCGCAAGCGGACGTGCCGAGCCCGCGCGATCCTCATACCCGTCACAGAGCCCCGGGGGCCCGGCTCGGGGGCGCACGCCGGACGCCACATGCAGCTGAAGCTCAGCGCCCAAGCCTTCCTGAGAGGGCAGGGGAAGCTCGACGTCACCCTGGAGCAGGACGACCGAGGCCGCGTCTATGACGTCGCAGCCACGTGCGAGCGGGTGGCGGTCGAGGTCGGCCAGACCCAGGTGTCGAAGCTACTCAGCATCGCCCAGGATGGCGTGCTTGCCATCTGGCTCCCGTACCGCCCCGAAGGCGACTATCAGGTCGGCGATCTCGCTCAGGCCGTGGCGCTGACAAGCCCGCGCGTCCGAGCGACCAAGAAAAACACTCCAGGGGCGATTGCCGTTCACATCGAGCAGAGGCGCACCCTTGCAAGGGCGTACGCTGTCATACTGGAGACCAATTCTGTGGACGCCTACCTAGCTGAGCTGAATTTGTTCAAGAAGCCCCGACTCCGAGAGCATGAAGAGTTCGCAACGAACTGCCTCAAACTGCCGGAACCCATTCCCGACGACGAGCCAGAGGTCCAACGAGAAATCGAAGTCGACTGGGCGGGCCTAAAGAAGGCCTTCCCCTTCATGTGAGGGTCCGACCTACGCCGCGCTCGCCAGCCCGATCGTCCCCGCGATCCGCCGATGCGGCGCCCGGACCTCGGCCTTGGCCACGTGCCCCGCCCGCTTCGGCCCGAAGTTGGCGAACACGTCCTGCGCGCGGAAGGTCCCGCGCTCGGCCGGGTCGTCGCGGCGCGCCACCTCGTTCGCCCGGCGTCGCATGGCGCGGGCGAGATCGAGCTTGGCGTGGACGGGCTCGGCTGGGTCCGTGTTGCTGGCGAGGGCGAGCGCCTCGACCTGGTCGGCGAAAGCGCGGAGCTCGGCGACGTAGTCGAAGCGGCGCTTCAGGGGAGGGGCCACGTGCGGGCTCCGGTTTCCAGTGACAAAGGCGTTGGCAAGGCCGGACCCCAACTCGGCTATCGCACCCGCCCTTCGCCGATGCGAGTAGCGGGGTTTGATCATGCGGAGAGACGCGCGAGATCCGCCGGGGCCTGAGGGCTCGCCGGGGCGCATCATCATCCGCCAAGGTACTGAGGGTGCGTTTACAGACTTCTTGCCAAGATGGACGCGCAGTTCGCGCGAATAGCATGCGGCACCGAACGACGCCTCGCCAGTGCTAAACTCGACTGCTTTGGAGGGGAGCAGAGCCCAGCAGCCCGCGCCAGCGAAGTACGCTAGACGCACAAAAGGCCCCCGCGTTTCCTTGGGAGCCCTTGTTGAGCCGCTATGGAAACGTGTGTGCCAAATTCCAAGCCCGAGGTCAACAGCCATGGCGGGCCGCCATCGCGGCCGGCGCGCCCGCGAGAAAGAGGAGAAGACCGCGCCTGAGTGGTTGATATCAGCCCAGGAGAACGTACTATGAACGCGTGAGCATCGTTTGTGCGCATCAATATCGGATCTACCCGACGAAAGAGCAGGCCGACCTGCTCACGAGAACGTTCGGGTGTGCCCGCCTTGTATACAACATGGCTCTTGAGCATTGGCGAGATGCTCATAAGGCGGAGCAGCGACTTATCCCCTTCCGCGAGCTAAGTGCGATGTTGCCGACGTGGAAAGGCAAGCTGCCGTTCCTCAAAGAGGTATCGTCGGTCCCATTGCAGCAGGCAATTCGCCATCTAAATGAAGCCATAGGCAATTTCTTCCAGAAGCGAGGCAAATACCCTTCTTTCAAGAGCAAAAGCGGTCATCAGTCTGCGACATTCATGCGGAACGCGTTCAAGATTGCCGATGGCGATTTGACGCTTGCGAAGATGCCCCACCCGCTGCGCGTTGTTTGGAGCCGCCCACTTCTGGGGCACCCGTCGACCGTGACGATCACGAAAGATCCTGCAGGAAGGTGGTTCGCTTCACTACAATTTGAGTGCGCCCATAAAGTCGTTCCTGCGCCGAGCAATGCCGCAATTGGTGTCGATGTCGGGCTTATTGATATTGCTGTGACGAGTTGCGGCAAGCGGTATAAGGCCCCGCGGTATCTCAGTCAGCGGCTGCATTCGCTTAAAAGGGCCCAGCGTGCTCTAGCAAGAAAAAAGAACGGCAGCAGAAATCGGGAAAAAGCAAAGCAGCGCGTCGCACGGCTGCATTCCAAGGTGGCTGACCAAAGGAGAGATTTTACCCATAAGCTTTCGACTAACCTGATCCGCGATAACCAAGCGATCTATGTAGAGGATTTGGACGTTGGCCCGTTGGGTAGAACGTTCCTGGCTCGCGCAATCTATGATGCAGGCTGGGGCATGCTCAGGCGGCAGCTAAAGTACAAAGCCTCTTGGTACGGCAGGTCTCTGATAAAGGTCCCGAAGCATTACCCTAGCACTAGGAAGTGCTCCAACTGCGGCATCATTGGCCAGAAGAAACCCTTGCCCGTTCGGACTTGGACATGCCATGGCTGCGGCGCAGAGCATGATCGGGATATGAATGCTGCAATAAATATTTTGGCCGCGGGGCACGCGGTGTCTGCCTGTGGAGAAGTCTTAAGTCCTGTTCCAGAAATGGATAGGCAGCCTTCGTGAAGCAGGAACCTGTGAAGCAATTCATAGGATCGCATGGGCGATTCAGCCCTTGAGAACATGCCAAGGGCGTCTCGTGAGTCTTGCCCCTACAAATACAAGGACCCAATCCATCTTACCGTCCCGTAAGCCGCCGCCGCGAAGGCGTAGGGCAGGCAGTCGATCCAGCATTTGAGGGGGACGGTCACGTCGGCGCGTGCTCGCTGATCTTCACGTCGAGCGCCGCAAAGCGCCCGAGTTCGCCGAACACCCGCACCTTGATCGCCTCGCGCGGGCCCGGCGCCATGACACCGAGGGAGAGAGGCGAAAGGAACTGGTAGTCCCAGCGCGGATCCTCGTGGACGCTCGCGCTCGCGCAGCCGACGAAGGTGGAGCCGGACCAGATCTCGACCCGGCCGGGATCGGCCGCGGGATCGATCTGGATCGGGAATCGGCCGGTGAAGCCGATGCGGACGAAGAAGGTGGCTGCCGGACGTGGCGGGGCTGCGGCCGCGCGGGCGAGCGCCGGTGCGGCGAGCGCGCCGGCACCGAGACCAAGGAGGGCGCGACGGGCGAGGATCACGCCCGCCCTCCCCCGAGCGCCGGGCGCAGGGCTTCGGGCCGCAGTGGGACCTCAGCCGCGATGCGGGCCAGGATGTCGGGGTGCGCGTGGATCGCGTCACCGAAGACGATCACTTGGGGGCTCGCCCGCTGCACGGGACGGATGCGCTGGGGATGACCCTGCCGCCGACGGCGCGACGCGCGAGAGGGCGAGCGCACCTCGGACCAGTCCTCCGCGGTCTCGGTGAGGAACGGGGACGGCATGAGGCGCATGCCGAACATCAGGCGGCCGCCGCGTAGACAGCCGGATCAATGTGCCGGACCGGCTCCGGCGTGCGCTTGCGCGGCGGCAGGGTGGCGACCTTCGCGGGGGCGAGATCGTCGTTCATCGGTACGAGGCTCGGGCGCACGGTGGCGGGCTCGGTCGGGCCCGAGAGCCAGGGCGCGGCCGGCGCGCGGGGCGGCGTCACCTTGAGCGAGGTGAGGTGGCCGAGCCGGTCCGCGAGGTAGCAGAGCGCGGCGTGCTCGGTGGCGTAGCGGGCGCGGTCCTCGGCGACGTCGTTGTGATCGCGTCCCCAGACCAGGCGGCAGTAGAGGCCGGCGTCGCGGGCATCGCCCTTGGACGCGGCGCGCTGCGGCGCGGTGAGGAAGAGGGGATGCCCCTGCGCATCCACGCCGGCCGGCGTCGAGACCATGCGCCAGAGCACGACCTTGCCGTTGGGGCCGATCTCCTGTTCGCAGTGGACGGTCTCGTCCAAGCTCGGGCGCTTGCCCTTTACGGCATGTGTGATGAGCCAGCCGCAGGCCTCGAGCACCGCGTTGTAGGCGATCTGGTTGGCCCGGGTTTCCCGGCCGAGCCGGTAGCCGATCCGGTAGCCGTCGAGGTTGAGCGGGAGCGGCTCCCGCGCCTCGGCCGCCCGCTTGATCGCGGCGTCGAGCGCCAGGATCTCCGCCTCGATCAGGAGCGCGTCGGGATGGGGGTCGCCCATGGCGAGCGGCATGCCGGGCTCGCGAGACCAGCAATCGATGCGACCGCCGAAGATCCCGCCCCGCCACATCGGGTGCATGGAGGCGGTGGGCGGGGCCTTGATCGGCTGATCGCGGCGGCGCTTGGGCAACTCGTCCCGGAGGCACCACCGCAGGACTTCCTCCACCGGCAGCGCACGGCGCGCCCGGCCCTCAGCGGTGAAGGTGTTCGGCGCCGACGTGAGCATGGTGGGGACTCCCGATGTGCGCGTCCGGTCCGAGAACGGAGCGGAAACATCGGTCTCTTCACTCAGGCCCGATCAATCTCACTGTCAAGCGGCTTCACGGTGCTGCGACAAGAAATTCTTGAGGTCCGCCGCGTTCTTAGCTGCGGTGATCCGCTCGCAGGCGCGCTTGCGGCGGCGGTGGAAGGTCGCGGGGCTCCACCGGTCCCCTTTTCGGCTGCACCACTCGGCGATCGAACCCTCAGCGCGACCGCCCTCCGCCATGATCCGGGCCCAGGTCACGACCGCGAGGAGATCGTCGCTGCCCTTGCCGAGCACCGTCCGAGCGAAGGCCAAGATGTCGAAGGTCGACGAGGGCTGGTTCGGATTCACAGCGATCAGCGCATTCCCCGCGGAGGCGATCAGCGCCGTCTCCCGCAGCGCCCGCATGGGGATGACCAGCCATCGCTCGACATCGCGAACGGTCCAGGGAGCGGGAGGTGCCAGTCCGGTCGGGGCGGGCATGGTGGGGAAGGCGGGGGACTCTCGGGTTGGGGGAGCGAGCCGCGGTTGGCTCGGCTAGGGGCTGGGCTCCACGTGGAGGAACAGCATCGTGGAGATGATGAGCAGCGTCCCGAACGCGTAGGACGCCGGGATGTCGCGCCAGTCCCGTGGGATCCGCCCTGCGACCTGCATGAACAGGCGCGTCGCCGTGACGGACGTGGCCATGGCCGACACGAGCATGGCGGCGAACAGGATCCAGCCGGGGAGCGTCTGGGGCATCGGCCTACCCCTCCCCTGCCCCGTTAGCTGTGGCGTTGAAGCGTCCGCGCGCCCGCCAGCCATCCACGAAGCCTGCCCGCCACGTCGCCTCGGCGAAGGTCGGGATCCGGTGGCGCTCGCCGAAGGCCCGAACATCGGGCGGGCACCGAAGCTCGGAGAGGCACGACAGCGCCGCGACGCCGGCCGCGCGATCCTCCGCATCAAGGCGTTCCTCCCGTTCCCGCAGGACGTCCGGGTTCGACAGGAACAGCGCCTTGTTGCGGAGGTCTCGGTTCTCCCGCCGGAGCGCCAGGATCTCGCTGCGCATCTGCGCGGGCGTCAGCAGCTCGGTGTCGTCTGTGACGTGGCTCATGGCGCCTTCCCCTCCACCGCGTAGATCACTGAGACGCCAGCTGCGTCGGCCTGCTTAGTCATGTCGGTCGTGCCCTCGCCCCAGCGTCCGTTAGCCCGCGGGAACGCGAAGACGATCTCCGGCTGCACGACCTCAAGCATCCGTCCGTTCCGGTACGGGCCGCCGGGCTTTCCACGCCCCTCCCAGTTCGGCGGGAAGGCGATCCGGTCGATCCCGCGCTTCATCGCCCACTGGTCGCCCATGAGATCGGCACCGCCGGGGCGGTGGGTGTCGAGGCCTGTCACGACCAGGGTGATTGGGCGGCGTGCATGATGCGCGTCGAGGAACGCCCAGGCGCGGTGGAACAGGGTGAAGTCGCGACCGCCGCAGATCAGGGCGCGCATATGGTCGCCTCCGCGGTGGGCTGTCGCAGAGGCAGCGATCCTGTTTCGACGAAGTGCTGAAGCAGCGGCACGAGCGCCGCGGCCATCTCCTGCGTGAGGTGCGCACGAGAGCCCTCGCCCTCGTCGCACCCGAGCCAAATGCACGCCTCCTCCGCGAGGCTGCTTTCTTGGATGGAACAGCTCCGCTGGTAGCGGTCGAGAAAGCGCCCGACCGCGAACCCGCGCGAGGTGGTCGCGAGTTCGATAATCACGCGCCCTCCCCCTTCCATCCCCGCGCCGCGGCCGCCGCGCGCAGCACGACCTTCGCCGGCTCGTACTTCGCGAGGAGCCGGGCCCGGGTCGCTTCATCCAACAGCGCCAGCCGGTCCGGATCCGAGTTGACCTCGACGTCCGCGAGCTTGACCAAGATGCAGTGGAGCGGCGCCTTCGCACCGATGCTCGCGATCCACTCCGCGTAGGGGCGCGTATCCCCGCGCTGGCGCGTCAGCCATTCCACGCCCGTGACGACGATCAGGCTGAAGCCCTCGGCCCGGAGGTGATTGCCGTCGTAGGGGGCGTCCTCGATGACGTCGTGAAGCCACGCGATTTGCATGGCCTCATCGAAATCCACTCCGCGCCAGCTCCGGGGCGCGAACTCTACCAAGACCTCAAGAACCCGGGTCAGGTGGCGCGCGTACGGGTGTCCGGCCTTGTCGGTCTGGCCGCAGTGGGCGTGCAGGGCGAAGGTGCGGGCGTCCTGCTCTGTCCGCCGGAAGCGGGGAAGGACAAGCGCTGGGCCGAGCGGGCCATGGTCGATCGGGGCGGGCTTCATCGCGCCACCTCGGCGGGCGCGGGCTCCGGCTCGACCAAGGGGGTGCCTCGCGCGATCAGGGCGGCCACGGCCTCTGCGCGGCTGATCCGGCGGCTTGCATCGAAATCGTAGCGGTGGCCGTGCTCGTCCCGCCCGTAGTCCCGCAATGCGCAGTACCGACCCCGGGCGGCCTTCACGAGCGGCTCGCTGTAGGAGAGCGGATCGTGGCGGTTCTCGATCGCATCGAGGAGCCGAACGATCTGCGTCGACAAAGCCGTGTCGGCCTGGCACGCGGGGTCCTTCCCGCCCTGGACCGCGCCGACGAACCACGACCCGAACTGAACGCCGTAGAGACGTAGTCGGAGATCGCCTCTTGGCGGGTGAGGAGATCGGTCATCGGGCCGCTCCGGTACGTTGGTCCTGCAACCGCGCCAGCTCACCCTGCATGACTTCGCGTGCCGCACAGAGCGCCGCCAACGGATCTGGCGAGGAAGAAGCTTCAGCGAGCATCCTCATGGCCGATCCGATCACCCCACTTGGCGGGCCGCCATAAGGTGAGAAGTCACCAGGGTCTGGTGCCTCCAGGAAGCTGAAGAAATCGCTGCGAGTAAATTTCGCCGTTCCATACTGACTGTGGAAGCGATGATGGCAGGGCTCGCATAGAGTTGCGCCATTTGAAATGTCTTTGCGTCTCTCAACGCAACGTGCATACCCAACGATATGATGGGCGCAGCGCGCATCTTCGCTGTGGCATGCGGCACATACAAATTTGTCCCGGGTCAATACGCTCGACCGCCACGAAGATGTAGATCTGTAGGCCGATCTCTCTGCGTCCGAGATACTGGGATCCCACCTCGGGTGCTCTGGCCCCTTACGACCTGCAAGATTCTTCGACGCCAGGGCGCTGGAATTCTCTGACTGCAGGCACCCGCAGGACTTGGTATGACCCGAGGTCAATCTCCCATATGTCAGTTCGGTTATGCCGCCACATTCGCATACGCATCTCCAAATTGAGATGCCACGCGCAGTCGAGACAAGATCCCGAGCCGTCAATCGGCCAAACTTACGGCCAGTAATATCCTTTGCCTGCCGCCGAGACTTCAGGCAGCCGCAGGATTTTGTGTTCCCGGACTTCAGGTTCAGTCCGGTTGCGGTTGCGGATTGTCCGCAGTCGCATCGGCAAAGCCAAGTGGTCTTTCCACTTGGGTCGTAGCCGGCACGGCCATTGACCACAAGCATGCCGAACCGAAGCCCCGAAAGGTCAATCACCCTTCGCATGCTTTTCTCTCTCAACGGCCCGAGTGGCGTACCAGAGGCACTTTTCGAGATCTTGAATCTTGCTGGCTCCGTCCTTTAGGCCGGCGCGCCACGCATATTTGATGATATTGCCGATCACGAAGTCATAGTGCTCTGTGATCGCGATACATTCCACGCCGGAGGGATGCGAGGTGTAGTGCTTCGGATGATTGACAGCATCGTTCGCTTGCTCGGCCATGGCTCAGACCTTCGGATGCAGGCAGCGGGTAGCCTCGAAGCCGTCGGCGGCCTCGTAGACCTCAAAGTCGTAGAAGGTGAGCGGGGCGAGTTCCTTCAGCGCGCGGGTGAAGGTGACCGCGAGGCGGCGGATCTCGAGATCGGCACCTTCCCCGCCACGCAGCGCGCAGACGTGCCGGGCGGCGCGCAGGTTCATCGTCCAGAGCAGGCGCGTCTCCGCGCTGTTCGGCAGGTGCGCGCGGGCGGCCTCCAAGATCCGCTTCTTCCGCATCGTGTTGAGCTTGCGCCCGATCTCGCCGCCGGGCGTGCTGGGATGGGTGAGACAGGTGAGCCGGGCTTGCAGCGTGGCGTAGGCCTGGAGCGCGCGGGCGCACTCGCCCTGGAACTCCAACAGGACGCTCTCGGCGTCGTCCGCGCCCGCAATCGCGGCGACGAGCGGCGGCACGACGAAGCGCACGTCCTTCGCATCGACGTAGCGCTGCGACTCCTGGGACGGATCCGCGCCGGCATGGTGCCGGAGCAGCTCCAGCGACAGCGACCGGGACACGCCCGAGATCGCGAACGAGATGGTGGAGTGGTGGAGCACCGAGCCGTGCTGCATCTCCACGATGTTGCGGAGGTAGTCGGGCCGGGCGCGGCCCTGCTCCCACGAGCGGTAGCAGAACCGGCCGCCGAACTCAGGCAGCGCGTCGATCGACTCCCGCGGGCTGTGCGAGATGTCGTCGTGCAGGATGCCGATCGGGGTGTCGTTGTAGAGCAGTGCGCGGTGCCCGTGCGCATCGGCCCAGGCTTCCAGGCCCGTGGGGCTGATCACGGTGTGCGCCACGACGTGGACGCTCGGCTCATGCACGAGTTGGACGGTCACGCATCGCTCTCCGGTTGATCCGAATCGGCCCGGCCGCGCGCGGCAGCCGGGCCCCTCCCCTCGCCTCAGGCGGCGGCCTTCGTCTCGGCGGGCTTGTTGCGGGCGCGGCCCGTGGTCTTGCCGGCGGACTCCGGCTCCGGCTCGGCGCCCGTGGCGGCACGGCCCGGCTGGCCGAGCCCGAGGCTCTTGGCGAGCGCCGAGCGCTGGGCCGAGTAGTTTGCCGAGGTGGTCGGGTAATCGGCGGGCAGACCGTAGCGGGCGCGGTAACTCTGCGGGTCGAGCCCGTGCCGCGTCAGGTGACGCTTGAGGGTCTTGTACGACTTGCCGTCGATGAAGCTGATCAGGCCGTCCGGACGGATCGATTTGCGGATCTCGGCCGGGCTCGGCTTCGTCACCTCGGGCTCGGCATCCGCGGGCGCGCTGCCGCCGGCAAGACCGGTGAGCGTCGCGTGCACGGTGCTGATCAACGCGGCGAGGTCGGCCGCGGGGACGCTGTTGTTGCTGACGTATGCGCAGACGATGCCGACGGTCCGGTCCATCGCGTCATCGGCGGCAAACGCTGTGGTCTCGGGGTCTTCGCTCATGGGAACTCCTGAATAGGATGGGGCGGAATGGCAGAAGCGGCTCGCATCATTTGTCGCGAGCATTCTGTTACATTGGCCGTAACAACTCCTAGTATAGGAGAAGACCGTGCAGGCTCAAAATGGAATATTTCGCGATCTGTTGTTCGCGCCGCATTTTTCGAGCGCGACTGCAATCCCACGGGGCAGAGGGGCGCGACGCACGGGCCCGGCCGGCGGCCGCGTGTAGATGGAGGGCGCGGCGCCGAGCCGGCGGCGGTCCACCGCGCGCTCGGCCCAGAGCGGCGCGACCACGTCAGCACGCTGCCACATGCCCCGCGGCCAGCGCCCGGCGGCGGGCGGGGCGTAGCGGCGCTTCATGTTCTCGCCTCGGCCTTCGCGAACTCCCAGATCGGCACGCTCTCCGCCCGGTTCGGCACGCCCCGATGCGTCTGCCGAACGCCCGACCGCTCCGTGACGAACTCGGTGGCCGAGATCGCCACCACGGTCCTCGGGTAGAGCAGGATCATCGCCCCGCAGGCATCGACCCGGACCGCGGCCGCCAGTCGGTGCACCCCGAACAGGCCGATCGCGTCCCACCCGTGCTCGACCGCTTCCACGCCCCGATCTCGGAGGAAGACGAGCATTGCCCGCCGCACCTCTGGCCACACGGGCGGATCGTCCACGGGCGCGCCTGGCGCCCGCCAGAGGAACCCCGCCATCGGGATCCGATCAGACGGCAGCGCCTTCACCAGCGCGCCCCAGGCGGCGACCTGATCGGCGGGGGAGAGGGCGGGAGCACTCACGCGGCGGCCGCCCGATGCGCCACGATCGGTGCGCAGCCGACCGGGAAGACGGCCGCCATGTAGGCGTAGCCGCCGTAGTCCTCCATCCGGGCCGGCGCGTTGCGGGCCGGGTCCAGCACGGTTCCGTCATGCAGGACCAGGACGAGGTGCGAGCCCATACCGTGCCCGGCATCCACCGAGCACATGTGCAGGTTCGCCCACGGCGCGATCGGCCAAGGGCTGCGGTCCAACCCCGCGATGCGGTCGTGCCGGTACACGAGCTGCGAGGCGAATCCGTAGTGGTTGAGGTAGCCCTGCCAGACGTCATGGCTGAAGCCGCGCCCCGGCGGCCCGAGCTCGGCCGCCACCTCGTCGTAGGAGCAGCCGCGCACCATGGCGATGCAGGCTGTCACACAGCCGTAGGGCTCCTTCTGTCCGACGAGGTGGGGCCGAGCGTATCCGCTCACGCTGGCACCTCGACCCCCGCCCTACGGATCACGGCCGCTACCGCGCAGCAGACCGCGTCGGCGTCTATCTCCGCAACAGCCTTGCCGAGGATCTGTACGTCCTCGCGCGTCTGCCCGAAGACCACGATCCAGCGCCCGCCCGTGCCCCCGAGTTCGGCGCCGTGCTCCGCGATCAAGGCGTCGGACACCTCGCCGATGTAGAGCATCCGCCCGCCGCCCAGGCCGACCGACATGCCGACATCAGCCGACGCGTCGAGTTCGGAGCAGTGCCCCGTGATCTGGGCTGCATCGTACATGCGGTCTTCCGTCGTGCTCATACCCGCTCCTCGCTGAACGTCGCGGTGATGCCGGGAAAGGCGGCGCGGAGACCGGAGGCGCCCCGGATCCGCTCGCGCTCGGCGGCGTAGAAGGCCTCGGCCGCCTTGCTCACGGCGGCGGGCGGGCGCCCGTTGCAGGGGCCCTTGAGTTGCACGACGCGGTGCAGGGCTTCCTCACCGGCCCGTCGGGCGAGCTCCAAGGTCGCGATGCGCCGACCCGCCTGCTGCACCGAAAAGATCCGGGTTCTTCGTCATACGAGGTTGATCGGAGGCTAGAACGTGCCCGCCTCCAAATCGGCCTCCAAGGTTGATAGCGGCGCCCCGAGCCAGACCTTCTGCATGATCGGGACGCCCTTGCCGTAGCGGCCGATATGCGCCCACTCGCCGAACTGCGCCTTCCCGAACTCGCCGTGTTTGAGGATGGCCTTCTTGCGCAGCACGTCGAAGGTATAGCCCGCCCCATTCACGTTCATGCGGCGTATCAAACCGTTCAGGCGCTCGACGTAGCCGCTGGTGAAGCGGTGCTCGAAGTAGCGGAGGATGTGCGGGCGCCAGAGCTTGAAGGCGTCGATGCTCGGCTTGAACGGCCGCTCGAACTCGGGCGGCACGCTGGCGAGCCACTGGTTCGTAGCATGCTCGGCGGCAGCGCGGCTCTCGGCCTCGTAGATGTCGTAGAACCGCTCCTTCAGATCGTAAGCGGTCGCCAGCACCGGGTAGAGGCCGAAGAGCCTGCTGAGGGTGGTTTGCGTCTCGGGCTTGCAGGTGTCCCATCGCGCGAGGAAGACTGCGCGGCGGCGCTTCAAGGCGATCCGGTCCTTGTTGGACAGGTCGCGGTAGAGAGCCTTGCGGACCACCTCCATACCGTAGTTCGCCGTCCGCTGGACGTGGTACTTGTCCACCACCGTGACGGCTTTAGGGAAGACAGCCTGCGTCAGCTTCCGGTAGCCGGACCACATGTCCTGACAGACGATCTCGACCTCTTCACGGCCCGCCATCATATGGAAGTAGTCGCGCAGATCGACCTCTCGCCGGGAGGGCTGCATGTCGATCATCAGTCCCCGCTCCACGTCACCGATGACGAAGCGGGCCCGGCGATGCAGGTAGATCTCATCCATGCCGAGGACGCGCGGCAGCTTCGGGATGTACCCCTTCAGCATGCGGTCGCTGTAGTCATCAAACAGACGGCGGATCAGCGTCTCGTGGACGCCGTTGACCTTTGCGGCGGTTGTGAACGAGTGCTCTACGGCCTGCCGCTCAAGGTGCTTCTTGAACCGCAGCGTGATCCGCCGCTCGGTGTCGATGTCCGGTAGCTCCTCGTAGCTGATCTTGTGGCACTTATTGCAGCGGTAGCGCTGCCGGGAGACCTCAAGCCAGACAGGCTGGCCTTGGATGGCGTGGTCCCTGAAGCGAACGGCCTTCGTGCCGTTCTTGCTCTTGTCGTTCCAGAGGCAGCACCCAAACGGCAGCAGGGGCTTCTTGCTCGCCGCTCGCACGATGAGGAACCCACCCTCCTCATACGTGTCTACTGCCGCCAGATTGGGAAGGCGCAACAGGTCCGTCACGCATCCCCCTCGGTAGCCTTGCCCGGCTTCTGGCGTTCGCGACGCTTCAGTTCGCTCTCAATCGCCTCGCGAATGAATGCAGCCATGCGATTGGCCCCAACCTGCGCGGCAATGCGCTGGCGAGTGTCTTCTGTCAGCCGGACCATGGTCGGCTTTACGTTCAGCGGAGGGCGCCCCATGCGTCGGGGCATAAGCGGTTGCGAAAAGTTCGACAAGAGGCACCAAAAAGCGGTTGCGCTTATTGACACCATAACCGCAATCGGTTATATCTGTCTACATCAGAGACGGAGATACCCATGCCCACCGATCACAGCCGATACACAGCAGCCGAACTTGGATTAATCGAGGCTGGCATCGCCCGTGGCGAGACGATGATCTTCCTCGGTTACGACGCCGACGAAATGGCCCGGTTCTACTGCGTGGAAGCGATGTGGTGAGCGACGTTATTTGCCGACACTGCCGAGGCCGGGGCTGGATCAGCACGGGCATCTTCGGCTGCGACCCCTGCGACGATTGCGGGGAAGACGAGCAAGAGATCAAGACGGACGAGCCGGAGGACGAGCAAAATGGTTGATGTGTTCCACGGCGTGCCCTTCCGAGTTTACCGCGAACCGGCCCGCCAAGAGCCAGCCGACAAGGAGATTGGCGAGGTGGTCGCCCGGTTGAAGAACGGCTCTCTGCGCCCGTGCGGTAACTGCGGCGGGCAGGGCTACGGAGATATGGGGCAATCCGCCTGCTCTCGGTGTGGAGGGATCGGTGTCTTCGACACGCGGAAGAGCGGAGAAGTCAGGGCGGACCCCGTATTCGATCCGGCCATCACACTGCCCGATCCTTACGATGAAGGCCCCGGCCCTTGGTATGATGGGCAGAAGGTCAAAGAGATCGAGCGCACGACCGGAATTAAGTTCGAGGCGAAATAGGAGAGACCAATGCACAAGCTGATCGCAGACCCGCAGATTGTCCAGGTGCGCAAGAGGGCCAGCGAGGGAGATTGCCCCATTACCCCGAGCCTGTCCGTTGAGAGCTTGGAGGATCTGGTGCTGCATCTCGCCGATGCGAAGAAGGAGGGTCAATCGGCGAAGATCAATTGTGACGCCTTCTCCGCTGTCCAGGCCGTTGTGCGTGCAGCATGGCGCCTCGTTGACAACACCGCGAACGGCGGGACGGAACATCAGGCTGTGCCGAGCGAGGATTGGCGGGAACTCGCGGATACCCTGACCCGGCTCAACGAGATGATTCCGCCCGGCGAGCGCCCGGCAGAGCCGCCGCTCGCCGTTGCGCTTTTCTGGCCGACAGTCCGCGAGAGCGGGGCCGAGGGTGGGGTCATCTCGGAAGCTCTATCGCATACGACCGATGATGCCGCATTGGCCCACGCCAGGAGGCTGTGGCCTCTCTCCGAGGCATCCGACCAGGAAGACGATCGGTATCGTCGCGCCCTTCACTACGCCTTCGCTCGCGGGGCATGGTGGGCGACATCAACCCCAGACGACGAAGCGGGCATCAAGCCCGCTTCTCCGCCATCAACCTCGAATGACGAATGACCAAGATCCGGGACACGCCCGTCACCACCGCGGCGCTGTAGGTGCCGACGCAGTGGCGCATCGCGGCGCCCTCCGCCCAGAGATCCTCGCAGGATCGGAGCGGCACGAAGTCGAAGCCCTCGACGACCACGGGCGCGTTTGTGAAGGGCGCGTAGTCCATCGCCTCGGAGAACTTCACCCCGAGCCCGTGGGCGGCCCGCTGTTCGGCGGCGGCGCGCCCGAGTGCCCGGTGCCAGCGCTCGGCGGCCGCCTCGGCCTGGGCGAGCGTCCAGCGGGTGTCGAAGACAGCGCCCGGCACGCCTGCCACCTGCCCGAGACGGTTGCCGCGGAAGCCGGGGACGTTGACGGTGCCGGAGGCCGCCATCGCGAGGTCGGCGATGGTCTCAAGCACCCCTTCGTGCCCGCGCCGCACCTCGCGCGCCGCGCGCGCCACCCAGTCGAACTGGAACCACGCGTTCCCGCACCGGTACTCGCAGTGCTCCGACCAGACGGTGAGCGCCCGCAGCCACGTGTCCTGCTGCGTGCGCGCTGCCGGGATGATCTGCGCCAGCGTCGAGGGCGGCAGCCGGCCGAGATGGAAGACCACCGGCCAGCGCTTTGGGTGCAGCACGCTCGGCGCCAAGGCGCGCAACTGGAACGCGCACCCGTAGAAGCTCATCACCTCGCGTAGCTTCGCCCCGCGCTCGCAGAGCATCCGCATGGGCGGGCCGGCGTAGGCGCGCGCTCGGGCGGCAGCCGTCCGCCCCGTCTGCCCGGCATTCGCCGAGAGCACGATCACGGGCGCCTGCCGGATGTAGTCGAGGGCGCGCTCGTGGCAGCCCGCCATCGCGGCTGCGGGCCGGTGCAGGGCCTGATTCCCGAACAAGGCTTTCGCCTCCCGCTGGGCGTCGCCGCGGGACCAGGGGGCAGAAGCGGTCTCGCTCAAGCGTTCCCCCTCCGCGCGGCCCGCTCATCCCGGATCACCCGATGGACATCCGCCTCGTGTCGTCCGACTTCAGCTTCGATCTCCGCCGTATCGAATCCATCCGACCACAGGTCCAAGATCTCGGACCGGAGGTCGGCGCTGATGGGGAGTCCCTTCTGGGGCTTGGGCTGAGCCGGCGCGCGCGCGGCAGACAGCGGGAATGATTCGGCGCGGGCGGGGATCATGCAGCAGCCTTCGTGCTCGTGTCGGGGAACGGGGTGACGGTGCCGGCCGGGCGGATGCCCTCGGCGACCAGGATCGCGGCGGGCACCTTCGTGTCGGGGTGGTCGGGCGCCGGCGTATGCCGGGCGAGCGGCCAGTCCCCACACGTCGTCCGCCAGTGCCGCACGTAGTCGGTCCACTGGGCGGGGCTCAGCTTCGCCAGGAAGGCGCTCTGGGCGGGCGCGGCGCTGGGGGCCGGGCGCTTCTCGCGCTCGACCGCGGCTAGGATCTGCGGCGAGACGTTGGCCCATCGAAACAGGCGCCGCCCGCCGGCCGCAGCCGACCGGCCTTCCGCCTCCACGACCGGCATGACGTGCCGCTCCAGATCGGCGCCGGCGGCCATGGCCTCGCGGATCGGGCGCATGTCGAGGGCCAGCCGGATCGGCCAATCCTTGTCGGCCGGCAGGCAGGCCAGCAGCTTCGCCCGGAGTTGGTCGTCGTTCAGCGTCGGCTTGGTCGGCAGGACAGGCTCTGCCTTGACCTCGGTCGGCCGGTCGGTCGGGCGCGCATCTTTGCGCGCGTCACCACCCGTAGGGTGGATAGGGTTAGGGTTAGGAGCTTTCGGTTTGCTATCCCGCGGGGAACCCAATGGGTTATCCGCTTTGTTATCTGACAATGACTTAGGCCTGCCACCGCGCGTACCATTCTCGCGCGCGGCCTCAGCACGTTTGCTGACGTGAACCCGCTCTTTCGTGAGCCGCTTCTGTGACCAGACACCGTCCTCGATGGCCCAGAACTCGGCGATGACCGGTCGGATCTTGGACCAGGTGCGCGGGTCGACGCGGGCCCAGCGGGCGAGCTTCGCGTCGTCATCCGGGAGCGTGCAGCCGGGCGAGCGCCACGCCACCATGAGGAGCATTAGGTACGCGCCGGTCTGCTGCGCGTTCAGGTGCCCCGTGTCGGCGATGAAGGCGTCGGTGAAGAGGGGGAGGCTCGGGAATTGCCCCATGATCAGCGCTCCCAGTAGCGGGCAACACACCAGTCCAGCGCCTCGCGGACGCATTTCGTGGGGTCGCGGTAGAGTTCGGATCCAGTGAAGCGCATGATGGTGTAGCCGGAGGCCTGAAGTGCTCGGTCACGAGAGCGGTCGCGTGCAGCCTGTTCTTTGGTGCGCTCGTGAAAGTCGTGCCCGTCACATTCGATGACGAGCCGAGCGCAAGGGTCGCTCGGCGCATCGTGGCGCTTGGCGAAGACCAGAAAGTCGACCGGCCAGTTCAAGACGCGGGCCTGCCGAGACAGAAAAAAGTCGTAGTCCTCGACAGGATCCTCCACGCCGGAATGCATCCTCCCGCGGTAGCCCATGTAGTCAGGGTGTACCGCCAGGAAGGTGAGGAAGCCCGTAGCGAATAGCGCCTCGATTGGGCTCGCATACCCAGGCACACCACTGTCATAGACGCCCTTTACATTGGCAGCGATGACGGCACCTAGATCCAGAGCAAGTTTGTCGATGCCGTATGTCATCACGCCATCTCCGCCAGGATGTTGCAGGCGATGTTGCAGAAGCATTCGACGCGGATCTTCGGGCCCGAGCGCTGCTTCAGGATCCCGATCTCCAGCACGTTGCGGCGATCCATTAGGCGGATCTCTTCCTCGTCCGTACGGTCGGCCTTGATTTCAAGGTAGTAGGCTTCGCGGAACAGCCCGAGGACGACGTCGGCGTCCTGTTCGATGGAGCCGGAATCGCGCAGGTCCGAGAGCTGCGGGCGCTTGTCCTCGCGGTTCTCCACCGCCCGGTTGAGCTGGCACAGCCCGACGACGGGAATGCCGAGTTCCTTGGCGAGTCCCTTCAGGCCGCCGGAGATCTCGGTCATCTCCTGCACGCGGTTGCCGGCGTAGCGGGCGGCGGGCTTCACGAGGCCCATGTGGTCGACGATGAGGGCCGACATCGGCGTGCCGGCCCGTTCGGCACGCAGCTTCATCTGCCGGGCGCGGGCGGCGATCTGCGAGAGCGTGAGGTTCGGCTGTTGCTCGATCCAGATCGGGACGGTGCGTGCGGTCGCCTCCGCCTCCGACAGCCGCCAGAGTGCTTCGTCCGAGAGATCGTGCGCCTGGGCGATCGCCCGGTAGCTGATCTCCTCCCGAGCTCGCGGATCGTAGGCCAGGGCCGCCAGAACGCGCTCGGTGAGTTCGATGTCGTCCATCTCGAGCGAGACGAAGCCGACTGGGCCGGTATGGCGCGCACTGGAAAGCGCGATGTGCAGCGCCGCCGCGGTCTTGCCCATGCCGGGCCGGCCCGCGAGCACGATGAACTGCGGGGCCCGCATGCCGAGCGTCACCTTGTCGAGGCTGGGCACGCCGTAGGGTGCACCGCGGACCTCGCCGGTGCGCCGGGTCTCGTCAATGCGGGCCAGCACCTTGGCGGCGCTCTGCGCGAGAGTGGAGCGGCGGACGTGCTCGGCGAGCCCGGCGCTGGCCACCTCGTCCAGACGGTCGATGATCTGGGCGGCGTAGGCGGTCGGGTTGTGCACCGAGCCGTCCGTCATCCGGGCGGCGGCTTCCTGCGCCACTTCCAGGACGGTGCGCATCCGCGCGGCGTGCGCCACGGTGCGGGCGTAGTCGGCGGCGCCCGTGACGGAGGTCGCCTCGGCGGCGAGGCGCGCGAGATAGCGGCTGACGGTGACGCCGCCGAGATCCACGTCGCCGAGCATGGCGGTGAGGAGCTTCCAGTCGATCGCGTCGCCCGCGTCGCGGCGCGCGCACATCGTCTCGAAGATCTGGCGGTGCACGTCGTCGGCGAAGTCGGCCGCGACGACGTGATCCCGAGCCCGGTCCAGGGCATCCGGGTTGATCAGGATGGCGCCGAGGAGCGCCTGCTCCATCTCGATCGCCTTCGGGGGCGCGGGCTCGGCCGGGGCTGGCGCCTGGCTTGCCGTGAGCCACGTCGACGAAGCGGTAGGCGCAGTCGCCTCGGCGCCGTGCGGCGGGCGAGCGAGCGGCACGACGTTGTCGGCGAAGGACTCGCTCGGGGGGCGCTCGGTCATCGCATCACCTCGCGGCGCTCGGCGGGATCGGGAATGAAGATCTGCAGGAAGGCGCGCCACGCACGGCTGGCGGCGAGCCCGTCTTCCAAGGCGAGCGTCTCGTCGGCGCGCTGCTTGGCGGCGACGTAGTTCTCCCAGGCCTCGGCCTGCCTCGCCTCGACGTGCGCCTTCAGGTCGACGACGCCCATCGCCCTACTCCGCCGCCATCAGGAGCGGCGCAGGCGCGTCGACCGCCGCTAGCGCGCCGGCATAGCGCGCCACATCGTCGGGCCGGGTGAGCGCCTCGCGGCGGCCGGGCGGGATGTGGGTGAAGATCGTCTCGGCCGCGGGATCATGGTGCGTGAGCCAGACCACCCAAGCGTAGGCCGTGGCCGTCGAGGCGGCGGGATCCCAACGGCCCTTCACCATCGGTACGCGCTCGGCGAACTGAGCGACGATCCAGGGGCGGCGCTTGCTGAACAGGCGCTCGTACCGGCCTGTGCCTTCCAGCCAAGCCGAACGGACCAGCATCGCGACGCCGACCGTGGCGTAGTCGAGCGCGGGGAGGGCGAACTCCTCCGCGAGGCGGAAGGGCGGGTTGGTGATGATCCAGTGCGGCGGAGAGACCTGAACCTGAGGCGGCCAGGACCACGGGAGCAGGAAGTCGACCTGCGCCGTCTGCCCGGCCCAGCCGTAGCCGTGCAGGTCGGTCGCGAGCACCCGTCCGAAGGATTCGGCGAGGGGGCCCGCCATGTGGCCGCCGCCGCAGGCCGGCTCCCAGGCCGTCTGACGGGAGAGCGACTCGGCAGCGCGCTCGCCGCCGCGCGCCGCGAGCATCTCGCACAGCGCCCGCGTCGCCCAGGGCGGCGTCGGGAAGTGGTCCGCTGAGTCCAGAGCCTCGCGCCGGGACGCCATCACGGCCGTGTGGCCGGTGGGGAGGGGGGTGGGGGCGGGGCTCATGCGGCCACCCCGAGGTTGAGGCGGTGGTACGCGTCGAGGACGGCGCGGACCTGCACGCGCGCGTCAGCGAGGGCGTCGTGCTCGACATCGCCCTCACGGCGGTAGGCGTCGAGCTTCCCGATGCCGGCGAGATCGAACAGGGTGCGGGTGTCGCGCGCGTCGCGATGGCCCCACGGCGTATCGAGCTTGCAGGCGCGGTAGGCCTCGGCGAGGAGCACCGGATCGAAGGTCGCACCGTGGCCCCAGATGCGCCGATGGTGCGGGGCCCACTGCTCCAGCCAGAACCGGAATGTCTGCAGCGCGATCGGCAACTCGTCGGCCTGCTCCGGAAACGCGGCTTCCCGCGCAGCCGCGCCCTGGCGGGTCCACCACGCGACTGTGTCGGGATCGATGCGAAGGCCGTAGGCGACCGCGGAAGCCGGTCGGATCGCGCGGGAGAACGAGGATGTCACCTCGCCGGCCAACGGATCGAAGGCCACAGCGCCGATGGTCAGGATCACCGAGCCCGGGGCCGTGCCCAGGGTCTCGAGGTCGAGCATGACGTGAGTGGTGAGGAAGGTGGAGGTCATGCTGCCTCTCGCAGGGTTCGCAGTGCGTCCGCACGCGCCAGGGTTTCGGCGAGTGCTTCCCGCCCCAAGGCGGACAGAGCGGCGTAGGCGTCCTCAAACTCGGCGAGGGCGCTGGAGCATTCCGGATCAGCAGCGCGCCAGAGAGCTGCGCGGTAGAACCGCTCCTTCGCGGCTTGCCGGACCTCAGTCTGTGCAGGCGCAGTCAAGGGACTCCTCCTCTTCGCTGAGGGTGAGGAGGTCGCCTTGGTCCTGCGACAGGCGCAGCATCTCGGCGTAGCTCGGCCGATCCTTGCGGAAGTAGGCGAAGTCGCCGGGGCGCTTCGTGCTCTCGAACCGGCGCTCTTGAGCGATCCACCACTCGGCGAGTTCGGGGCGCTCGCGCAGGATGCCGAGGATCGTGCTCTGACCCTTCAGGAAGCAGAGATCGCAGTTGCCGAGCGGCGTCTTGCCGCCGACGTTCTGCAGGCGAAGGTCGAAGGGCTGGCGGGCCCAGAAGGCGGACACGTCGCGCTTCGTGACCCGCGCGTCGTAGAGCGGCATGACGGGCACACCGAAGCTCTTGCCGTCCTTTCCGCTCTCGTGCCGGCGGTGTTGCTTCTCGACCCGGCTCGGCTCGTCAAAGCGCAGGCCCTTCACGTCAGACCAAGTGGACCAGCCGGCGATCTCTCGGGCATAGGCCTGGAGCCGCTTGATCTTGCTGTCGATGGTGCAGAACCGCATGACCGGGTTCGCCAGCATCTTCCGCGTGGCGAGCACGGCCGCCAATGGCTCGCCGTCCCGGCAGGCCGAGTTGTGGTCGACGATCCGGGTGCGGTGCCCGGCCTCGGCGTCGAACTCCAGCCACACGATCCGCACGCCCCAGCGCTCCGAGCATTCCTGAACGAAGTCCAGGGTCTCGGGTATCTCCCGGCCGGTGTTGGCGAAGGCGACATGCACGTCCGCCGGCAGAGTGCCGCCGTGCGCCTGAAGGATGTTCCAGAGCATGAAGCCCGAGGTGCGGCCGCCCGAGAACGAGATGAGCGCCGGGCCGGTTATGAGGTACGGGCTGCTCATGCCGCGATCCTCTCGGGCGCGAACCGCCGCACCTGATCCCGCCCAGCATCGGTGAGCACGTACCGACCGCGTCCGATGGCCGTGACGATGCCGGAGAGGGAGAGCGTCTCCAGCCAGATCTGTCCGAGGTGGCTGGCCTTGGGGCCGGTGAGACCTTCCGTCAGGGCCATGCCGAGACGAATCGGGGCGACGGGACTGTGGAGGGCGCAGAAGGTGCGGAAGACCCGCTCCAGTTCGGTGCCGAGTGCCGGGCCGCTGGCGCGGGCGGTCTCGTCAGCCAGAGCGGCGAGCGCCTTCTCGACCTGGTCGCGCAGGTAGGCGCAGGGCGGGGCCCCGGGTGCCGACTGCTCCAGATCGGAGAGGAGCGTGCGGAGGATGGCGGCGGCGGGGATCACGCGCGCGCCTCCGCGGTCTGAGCGGTGCGGGCGGCGAGGATGCGGGCGCGCTCGGCGACCGGCAGCCCCAAGCGGGTCAGCGCGACGCGCTCGGCGGCACTGTGGCCCTTCGGGTAGATGCGGCGGCGCTCGGCGCGGGCGGCGACGTTGGCGCGCGTGGCCGCGTCGTGCTCGGGCATGCCCTGACACCACTTCACGACCGCCGGGTGCTTCACGTCCAGTGCCAGTGCGATGGCGGCGACGCGCTCGCCGGCGGCGCGACGTGCGCGCGCCTCGGCTTTCAGGTCGGCGTACGGGACGCCGGAGACGGGATGGAGCTTCTTCGTCGTCACGGGCGGATCTCCGGGCGGGCCTCGGCCACGCGCTGCAGGAGGGCGATGCGCTCGGCGCGGTCGAATCCTTCGCGGGCGAGCTTGCGGCGCAGGGCGTCGTGGCCGGCCGGGTAGAAGCGGCGTTCGTCGGCCTTCAGCGCCCTGTTGAAGCGGCATGCCGCCGCGTGGTGGGGCGAGCGGCGCACCCACTTGCTGATTGTGCCGTGCCAGATGCTCAGGCGAGCGGCGATTTCCGGCGTACGCACGAACTGCGCGCGCAGCGCGAGCGCCTCGGCCCGCAGGTCTGCGTAGGAGCGCCCGGAGGCGGGGTGGATCTCGTGGCGGGGCATCAGGCGAGCGCCTCCCCGGCCTGAAGGGCGGAACGGATCTCGGTGGCGCGAGCGCGGCCCTTCGCTGTGACGCGCCAGCCCTCGCCCTCGACCTTCTCGACGTCGCCGAGCGCACCCAGGCGGTTCAGGAAGCCCGCACCGCGGGCGCAGCAGTTCTTCGTCGTGGTGCTGGCGGGCAGCACGGCCCGGCCGAGATCGCCGCTCGAGGCCACGCGACCGTCGAGGCGATCGACCAGCACGACGAGCGCCCGGTCGCTGATGGTGGGGGTCGGCGGCGCCTTCGGCAGCGGGCGCACGTCCGCGACCCGGATCGCCTTGCGCAGGAGCGTCTCGCTGTCGGCAAGCGTCAGGGTGACGGCGCCGTCCGTGAGGAGTCGGTCGAGGAGCGACTGCAGGCCGGTCTGGACCGTGCCGCGGTAGGTGTGGAGGGGCGCGTTCATGCGGCACCTCCCACCTGGGGCCGGATCACGCCCCACTGTTCGAGGAGCGCGATCGGGTCGTCCCGGCCGTAGGTGATCTCGCACGACACGCCGATGGCACGGCAGAGCGCCTGAACGTCGAGCTGTTCGACGCTGGGCCGGCCCGTGGCAGTCTTCAACTCGATCAGGCCGAAGCGCTGGTTGCCGCCGAGAACGAGGAGGTCCGGTACGCCGCGGGTGAGCCCGGCTTGGCCCATGGCGCCCGCGTTCGGGATCGCGGCCACCAAGGTGTTGGGCAGGCCGAGCGTGCGCCAGTGCTCCACGACAGCCGCCTGGATCTGTGTCTCGCGGGGGAGGCGATGGCGCATCATGCCCGCGCCTCCCGAGCCGGCGGCCACGCTTCGGGCGCGAACGTTGAGACCAAGCGCACGTCGGCCCAGAGCGGCGGTGGCTTGTAGTCCGGGTGCGGCCGCGCCTCCTCAATGACGATGCGGAGGATCGCCTGCGGGTCGTTCATGGGGAGACGCAGCCGATCGCCCAGCACGACGGCGCGCTTCAGCCCCTCCATCACCTGCCGGAGCAGGGACGGAGCGGCACCCCGCGTCACCTCGGTGAGGGCGTCGATCGCCTCGTCCCCGAAGTCGTAGGGCATGCCGTAGCGCTTCAGGATCGCGAAGCGCTCGTCCTCGCCCGGCAGGTCGACGGAGATCTGCAGGCCGAACCGACGCCAGAGCGCCTTGTCGAGCTTGTCGTGCCGATTGGTCGCCGCGATGAGCCGTCCGCCGAACCCCTCGATCCGCTGCAAGAGCGTGGTCAGGGCCGCGTTCATCTCGCGGGCGCAGGCTTGGTTGTCGTCGGTGCGCTCGGTGCCGATGGCGTCGATCTCGTCCATCAGGACGATGCAGGGGGCGCCGACCTTGGCGAGCCCGTCGAACAGCTCGGCGATGCGCCGGCCCGTGCCGCCCAGTGAACTCTCCACGAGTTGCTCGGCCTTCACGATGACGAGCGGGACGCCGAGGCGCGCTGCCAAATGGTGCGCGAGCGTCGTCTTTCCGGTGCCGGGCGGGCCGTAGAGGAGCGCGGTGGAGCGCGGCTTCACGCCGACCGCCCGCAGTTCCTCAGCGGCGTTGATCTCGTGCAGCCAGCCGAGGATGGCTGCCCGCACCACCTCGCCTAGGATCGGCTCTTCGGCGTCCTTCGGCTCGCGGACGTCGACCAGGGTGCCGAGCTCGGTGCGCAGTTGCTGGGCCGCGCTGGCGGCCTCCGCAGTCTTGCTGCCGCGGCGGCGCAGGTCCGAGAGGTTGGTGGGCCTCATGCCTCACCTCCCTGCCCTGCGGACTCATCGGTCTTCTTCGGCTTGACCTTGCGCCGGAACGCCTCCGGGATCTCCATCCCGTCCGACCCCTTGCGCGCGCACCAGCCCTCGTCCCAGGCAGCACGGCGCGGGTCGCCGGCCGCGTAGGGGTTCGCGAAGATCTTGGTGCCGGCACCCGCCGCAGCGGAGCCAGCCTCACGTGCCTGGGAGATCTCCGCCTCGCCCATCAGGCCAGCCGGTGGATGGGGAGGCAGCGTGGGCTCGGCGCTGCCCTCTGCCCCGGCATCGACCCCAGTGGGCGGCTCGTCGTCGTCTTCCCGCTCTTCCGGCTCATCGAACCGACGGCGCGCGGCCTCACCAAGCGGCGTACCGTCGAGCATGCCCAGGCTAGCGAGGTAGACGTCGGCGATGCTCTCGGCGTCGATGCGCGCAGCCTTCTGATCCTCGGTCTCCCGCATGCGAGCGACGACGATCATCAGGGCCTTCTTGTCGATGCCCTGGGACGCGGCCTCGTTTTTGATGTCCTTGATGTCGGACGCGAGCACCTTGCGCTCTTCCTCCAAGTTGAGGACGCGCTGGGCGTAGGAGCGGATCTGCTCCGCGGTGCTGAAATTGGCAGGCGGTTGCGCTTTCGCGCGATTTGTGGAACCCATGGGTCAACTCCACGAAGTCAGAACGAGCGATTTTCACCGCCGCCCGGTCCCCGGCCGCCAAGCCACGGGGGATCGGGCGGTTCGCGTTTGTGGCTAGGCCGCGTCGCGCGCGGGCCAGCCGGAGGGGTGGTAGGCCCCGCCAGGGAGCTTCCGGCCGAGCGGCAAGCTCACCACGGTGTCGTCGGCGATCAGCGCGGCGCGGGCGGCGCTCGCTCGGCTCTCAGCCGCCTCTTCCTCGGCGGCGCGCACACGCAGCGCCATGACGCTGGCGAGCTGCGAGGCGAGGCTGTCGGCGTGGGTGAGCGCCTTCAGCACCTCCTGGCGCAGCGCGTATTCCGGCTGGTCCATGCTGCCGTGGCGACCGCGCAGCGGGGCGTTCACGGCGGCAAGCTCGTCCCGGACCCGGCTGAGCAGGTCGCGCAGGTCGAGACCGTCCGGGTTGGTGGAGGAGCGCAGAATGGCCTCGCGGGCCGGCGCGGCGCCGTCCGCGGGAGCAGTCTCGAACATGGGCGTCTTCTCCTCCACCGAGAGCGGCACGTCCTTGGCGGACCGGGGAAAGGCTTCCTGTCGCGGGGTGGGCGCCGTACCTCTCGATGCATGGTGGCGAGCGAGAGCAGCGGGCGCGGCGGCGCGGACGAGCAGGGCAAGGCCCGTGGGATGAAGGGGCGTGCCCCGGCCCGCCTGCGGAACGCCCAGTTCCAACGCGGCGAGACAGGACACGCCCGCACCGTGCCCGCCACGCCCAAGGCAAGCGCTCAGGCGGACGCGGTGACCGCCGGGAAGGCGGATCGGGGAGAGGGTTGCCGGGCTTTCTCGGCCCACGCCCGGCATGCGGGTTCCGCTCAGGGAGGCCGGGTCATTCCGGCTTTGGCCCTGGTCGAGGTCGTGCGCCGCGAGGGGCGCGTCTTGGTGCTCAGGGGAATCCCAAAGGGCGGGCGGAGCATTGAGGCCCCGCCCGAAGTCTCGGGAGAGAACGCCCTGGCGGGCAACGTCGACGCCGGCAACGGCATCGTTCTGGTGCAGGGCCGGCGTCATGCCGCCCTCGCTGTCGCTACGCCGGAAGAGACCCGGCGATGATCCTGATGGCGAACGGGCGCGCGGCGGGACCGCGCTACGCTCAGGGCTCCGTTGCGGGAGCCCAGCCGAGCCGTGGACGCCTCCGAACTGGACGACATGATCGCCGACCAAGCCGCCACGAAGCAGGTGTTGCTCATGGCGCTGCGCCGGCTCGCTGCGCTGACGCGGGAAAGCGGACGGGATCCGCGGGCACTGGCCGCCCGATGGAAGACGGTCGGCCGGCACGCGATGGACACGACCGAGTTCGGCACGGCGCCGGAGCACGAAGCCTCGGTGCGGGCGGAAGCGAAGGCGCGGCTCGACGAGATCATCGAGATTGGCCTGCTAGAGCCGCCGGGCGGAGCCCCGCTCGCTTGCGCGATGCGACCGAGCGCGGAACTTCGCTCGCGAAGGCCGGGCGGATAGTTGCCGCCGCCGGACGCTTGTGGGCGATCTTCTCGTCCCGCAGGCCGTACAGCAAATCGAACGTGATGCTGTTTGCTTGGCCTTCGGCGGAGTCGACGATGCGCTTGAAGTAGTCCGGCGGAATGCTGTCACGCGCCTTCAGCACGCGCACATGGCTCTCGGGGATCCCGAGGATCCCGGAGGCGCCCGGAACACCGAGCGCATCGATGACATCGGAGAACGAGTTCATGGAGCTATCGCTACATGAGGTAGCGAGCGTGGTCAACACGGCACGAAGCGATTGGCCCGCTACACTGCGTAGCATGGATGACACCAAGCTACGCAAGGCGCAGGGCGCGCGGTTGAAAAGCGCGCGCGTGGCCGCCGGCTATCGCTCCGCGCGCGAGGCGGCCCTATCGAACGAGTGGTCCGAGAGCACCTATCGGGCCCACGAGGGCGGCACCCGTACCATCGGCCAAGACGATGCTGAGCGGTACGCGAACCGATTTCGGTTCGATGGCGTCCAGGTCTCGGCGCGCGGCATCCTATTCGGCGACGAGGATGCGGGCGAACCCGTCCGCGAGGGTGGCAACATCGTAGGCGTGGCGGGACTGATCAGCGCAGGCGGCCTCATCGACACAGGGTCAGAGCAGATCCCGGACGACACGAACCTCTACGAGATCGAGGTGCCCTTCCCCGTGCCTGAGGGCACGATCGCCTTCCGCGTCGAAGGGCCGTCCATGCATCCACGCTACGACCCTGAGGACGTGATCCTCTGCTCAAAGCATGGCGAGAACCCGGAGAACCTGGTGGGCGCCTACGCCGCCGTCCGCACGATCGACGGCCAGCGCTACCTCAAGCGTCTCCTCCGCGGCAGTCGGCGCGGGCTCTACCACTTGGAGAGCCACAACGCCCCGCTGATCTCCGACGTCCGCCTGAAGTGGTCCTCCGGCATCATCGCCACGGTTCACGGCCAACACTGGAAACGCTTAGTCCAGGGATGAGTCCGCTCAGAACGGTAGGTGGTCGAGTAGTGCCTGCGGGACGTCGCCGAACACACCAATGACGATTGGCTCCTCGGCCATGCCGATGTCGTCGTCGTTGAGCGCCTTTAGCGCCACTGCTCCGACCGCCGTGCGGCTTCTGCCGACTTCTCGCGCGAGCTCTAGCGCCTGCTCAGGTGTTTTGCACGGGCTCTGCCGGCACTGGACATGGTTGCCCGCCTTGTCCTTGTTGAAATACTGAACGCTGTAAACGACCTTGCTGCCCACCACTGTCCTCCCTTTGAGGCGAACCCAGGGTTGCGTACGGACCAGAACAAAGCAAGTACACAATCGGTTCCTGTGCACGAGTGTGGATAACCGTGCTACATGCAGCGGGGCCGCTCCGCGCCCCTAGGCGCACAAATCGCTACATGGCGTATTGACGCAAATCGCTACTCCATGTAGCGTTATCTCCATCGCCGCTCCCCGAGCCGATGGAGCCCCAAGATGTCCCACCACAGCCGCAAAGGTTTCTCCTGGGGTTCCGCCCTCCGGGATCTGAAGTCCGACCGCGCTCAGCGCCCCGTGCCGCAGCGCGACTGGAAGATGGTCGAGGGCTGGCAGCAGAACGGCGGTCTCGCCTACGTCTGCCGTGACGAGAACGGCGCGTTCCTCGGCGCGGTCTACCCGAACAACAACACGCTCAGCGCGGTCGTCATGGCCGATCCGGCGACGCGCGACTCGTCGCTGATCTCCGGCGGCTGGAAGTTCGATCCGGCCGGCCTCCGGGACGCGAAGGTTGCGGTCGAGACCGCGATCGCCGCGCATCGCGTCGCCCAGGCCGCCGCTCCTGCGCAGGCGGCCTGACCATGGCGCCCGCTGAAGCTCTCCGGGCGGCTGCCGCCCTTCTCGCCGACCCGGCGAAGCACGCGACCGAGGTCATGGCTCGGGACATGGATGGCCTGCCCTGCGACCCGCTCGCCCGCCGGGCGCGGTGCTGGTGCACCTACGGTGCCCTTCGTGTCTCGGCCGGCACCCGCCGCGCCTACGACGCCGCGCTCCCGCACCTGCACGACGCCGCCTTCACCCTCTTCGACACGAGCCCGGACGAGGTGAACGACACCTTCGGCGCCGAGATCTCGGTCGGTCTCCTCCTCTACGCCGCCGCCCTGGCGGATCGCGCCACGGTGCACTGACATGGCCTCCCCTCACCTCACCTACGAGGCGGCGAAGGCTGCCGGATTTCAGGTCGCCGAGGCGCGTCGCATCGCCTGCGGCCGCCAGTTCCAGACCTCGCTTGATCGCGACGCAGGCACGCGCATCACCGCGCTTCTGCTCCTCGACATCCCGGCGGTCGACGGCGGGCTGAAGGGCCTGCCCTTCACGGCGCTGATGCTCGCGACGTGGCAGCTCCGGGCGGAGGACGTGATCGCAGCCGGTGGCGTGGTCGTGGGCCACCCCGCGCCGGCCGCTCCGCTCGCGAGGGCCGCGTGATGCCCGGCGCCCGCGACAGCTACGAGTGGGTCGACCTCCCAGTCGGTCCCCAGCCGATCCCCACCTGGGCCAAGGGCCTGAAGGTCGAGTGGCTTGAAGGCTACGGCAACCCGCCGGGCATCCGGCTCAAGACGGACTGCGAGGCTCGCGAGTGGGCCGGGCAGGTCTGGTCCTGCGAGGACGGTCGCTACATGGCCGTTCACGAGGACGGGCGCGCCCGCTGCTACTATCACCACGGCGCGGTCGGCGAGACAGCGCTGACCCGCTCCGAGGGCGGGAAGCTCGTCGACTATGTTGGGCTCGCGACCGCGCAGTCCGACGGCCTCGCCGGCTCGCACGTCCGGATCACGATGAAGGACGGCGAACACGCCGGGCGCGAGATCTCGCTCCGGGGCCCGTGGTGCGGCGCGACGCCCGCCGGCTACGTCGATACCGCCTACATCAACGTCGCCGATCCGCGGTGCGGCTACCCGCCCGAGCGCCACTGGACGCAGCGCGTCGGCACGGCCGGCCTGCTCATCACCGAGGACCTGTTCCTCCGGCTCCTCGCCCGGTTCGCGCCGGAGTGCCGCTGTGCTCGCGTGACGACGCTCTGGACCAAGCTCGAGCCCGTGCGCGGTGACTGGGACGAGCCGAAGTCCTGGGAGATGGAGCGTCGGCGTCTGGCGGCTCGCGAGAGGGCTGCCTGATGCCCCGTCGCGAGTTCACGAAGGCCACGCAGCGGGCCGCCTTCAAGCGCGCCAACGGCCAGTGCGAGGGCGTTCTGCACACCGGCCTGCGGTGCGAGGCGGTGGTCGAGCCCGGTCGGGTCGAGTTCGATCACGTCATCCCCGACGCGCTCGGCGGCGACAACTCGCTTGAGAACTGCGCCGCGCTTTGCCGGCTCTGCCACCGCGCGAAGACCACCAAGGATCAGGGCCGGATCGCGAAGGCGGACCGGCAGTCCGACCGGCACATCGGCGTGAAGGACCCGCATCGTCGGCGCCTCACCTCGGCCGGATTCACGAAGGCCGAGCCCCAGCGGCGTGCCTCCACCCCGCTGAGCAAGCCGCCGGTCGTCAGCCTGATCGGCCGCCGCAACACCCCCTCCCCCAACCGCTGAAGGAGCCAAGCGCGTGTCACGTCCCCTGCCCTCTCCGCGCCTCTCCGACGCGGAACAGCGCGAGCGCCAAGCCCGCGAGATCGCTGCGGCGCGCCGGGCCTACGAGGCCCAGGTCGCCGCCTTCATCCTCGGCGCTCGGGAGGCTCGCGCGTAATGGCCGCGATCGTCCTGCCCTCCCCGCGCCCCGCCCACCCGGCGCACCTCCACCGTGAACTCGCCAACGCGCACGCCGTGATCCGCGGCTCGCAGCGTGGCCCCCGCCCGGTCGGCTTCGTGGACCTCCAGATCCACGAGGACGCCATCCGCTCCGGCGAGAGCACGCGGGTTTACCGTAACAGCACGAGCGAGCTGCACGCGATCGAGGACATGGGCGACGTGTTCTACGCCGTCTGGTCTCTCGGACTCCGCTCCATCGTCACCTACCTCGCGCGGCCGCAAGACTTCCGAGTCCGGCCGGGCGTCCGGTTTGGGAGGGCCTGAGCGATGGGGTTCTCCCGCCTCTTCAGCGCCGAGGGCGACTTCGCGGCCGCGCGCCAGGCCGAAGCCTTCCTGCAGCGCGCCGGCTTCTCGGTCGGCCACAGCGAGCGCGGCTCGCCGCGCGGCATCCTCTTCGGCGACTACGACATCCAGGAATGGCGCAACCTGCGCGCCTCGGACCGGGCGGCGCTGCACGGCCAGATGACCGGCGACGGCCGCCATGGTCCGATCCGCATCTGCTTCGTGGATCGGCTGCCGGACGACGCGGTGCGGGCCCTCGACCGAGCACTCAAGGCGGAGGGGGCCGATGCCTGAGACCGCTGGCCTGATCCTCGGCCTCTGCGCCCTGGCCAACTTCCTCACCCTGGTGGTCCTGCCCGATCGCTTCGCCACCGACGAGGCGGAGCACCCCACGCACGACAGCGCCGGCAACGTGCGCTGATCCGGCCGGGCCGCGCCCGGACCGCCCTCTCCTCCCCCGTTTCTGGAGTCCCGCATGTCCTTCGGGCCGAACAGCTACGTCGAGCGTCTCGCTGGCGTTCTCTACCATGGTCTCTGCGGTGCCGGCGTGCTCGGCCTCCTGCTCCTGGCCGGGACGGCCCTCTTCGGCGCCCCGCGAGATGCTACCGACCCGCCCGCGGGCAGCCTATCGGGCCTGATCCTCTACACGGACCACGGCACGGGCTGTCAGTACGTCGGCAAGTCCGGCGCCCTGACGCCGCGCATGCAGGCCGATGGCAAGCAGGCGGGGTGCCGGTCGTGATCGGCGCCGACGCCCTCCCCCTGGCAGCGGCCGCGTTCGCGGGTCTCGGCTGCCTAGCCTCCATCGCCGAACTCGGCATCCGGCTTCAGCGCGGGATCGTGGATCCGGTGCCGGCCTCGGCGGACACGGCCAGCGCCGTCGCCGGCCACCTCGCGCACGTCGCGATCATCGGGGCTGCGGTCGCGCTCGCCACCGTCGCTGTTCTGCGGACGGTGATCCGGGGAGGCGCGCGTGGGTAGCCTCACCAAGGAGGACATGGCCGAACTCGGCCGGACGCTGGGCGCCAAGCTCGCCAGCTTCGCGGATCAGGCGGAGGCGAAGCTCCGCGCCTCGGGCGTCGAGCCGGAGGATCGCTGCGCCTCCTGCGCCTTCCGCGCCGGCACCGTCCCGAACACGAAGGCCCCCGCAACGGGTCTCGACGCGCTGAAGTGCTTGGTCGAGCGCCACCCCTTCGGCTGCCACCACGACAAGGAGGACGGCCTGCCGACCCGGCTGTGCGGCGGCTTCGTCAACATCCTGGCCGCCGAGACCGGACCGAAGCTCACCGAGGCGCCCTGGCCGTTCTCGGATGAGATCGAGCCGAAGTTGGTTGGGCGGGATGTCGTTGGCCGCCTTGCGGCAGGAGGCGCCCGTGTCTGAGGCTGCCCCCAAGACAGACGCGCAGATCGTCACCGAGGTGAACGACCTCGCCCGCAAGATGCTCGCTTATCTCGGCGTCGGTTTCACGGCTCCGCCCGGCTTCAAGTTCTACGAGGCGGATGAGCGCGAGTGGCGCGCCCGCGAGGCGTGGCGTCGAGCTGCCGAGGTCTACGAGTGGATTACCGGCACCGAGGTGCACGACGCCCTGCTTGCCTTCCAGGAGGAAGGCGACCCGGTGGCGGAGACTGCGGCACGCCACGAGACCATCGCCCGCGCTCTCTGCAAGGCACACCACCCGGACCGGGATCCGGATGAGATCCAGGCAGACTTTGATCCGCCGATCCGGCTTTGGCATGGCTACCTGAAGGCGGCGGCCGCGGCTGACGAAGCTCTCGCAACGCGGGAGGCCGCCCAGGCATGAGCGCGATCCCTGCCATCACGATCTGGGAGCCGTGGGCCTCCCTAATCATCGCCGGCGCCAAGCCCTACGAGTTCCGGGGCTGGGCAGCGCCACGCGCCTACCACGGCACCCGCATCGCAATCCACGCGGGCGCCCGGCCAGTCCGAAAGGCAGAGGTCGCCGACCTAATCGTGCGCCTCCGCGGCCCGCAGGCTTGGACGACCTGTCTGCGGCCGGAGATTGCCTTGCCGATGCTCGACCGGCTGCACGCCAACCCGAAGGCGGCGGTCCTGTCCCATGTGCTCGGCACCGCTGTGTTGGGCCTGCCGATACGGGCCCATGAGATCGTCGGCGAGTTCGGCGGCATCCTGAACGACAGCGACCGGGCCGAGCACTGCAACTTCGCATGGCCGCTCACCGACATCCGGCCGTGCATACCGCCTGTACCAGCGCGGGGCGCTCAGGGGTTCTGGCCTTGGGGTGCGGAGGAGGCGGCATGAGCCTCCGCTCCCAATACCTCCACGACCCCTACTTGGTCGGCAACGGCGCATGGTGCTCGACGTGCTTCCCTGAGGGGAAGCCGGACACGACCGAGTTCGGCACCGCTGTGAACTGGCGCGAGCGGGTTCGCCCGCTCTGCAACGAATGTGCTGGGAATGGCCGCGTCGCCTTCTCGGCTGAGACCATCGTGCGCAACACCCGCGCCGGCGGTCCCCAGCCCGATCCCCCCTTCGTCCCGGCCAGACTGCGCCCGTCCTCACGGGTCGAGCGCGTGCGCCCGCAGATCCGCCGGAGGACCGTATGAGCACAGAGCCGACCATCTACATGGCCAGCAAGACGGCGCACGCGCCGCGCTGGCGGGATCTCCGGGCCTCGGGCTTCCGGATCATCTCCACCTGGATTGACGAGGCAGGCGTCGGCGAGACGCAGTGCTTCACCGACCTGTGGCGGCGCTGCGTGGACGAGGCGGCCGGCGCGGACGCGCTGATCGTCTACCGCCAGCCCGGCGAGGTGCTGAAGGGCGCCTTCGTGGAAGTCGGCGCGGCGCTCGCGGTCGGCACGCCGGTCTACGCCATCGGCTGCGACGAGTTCAGCTTCGTGAACCACGCAGGCGTCACGCGCTGCCCCACCCTGGCGGAGGCGCTCGCGCACGTCACCGGCCGCGCCGTCACCCTGGAGGCCGCCGCGTGAACATGCCGCTCGCCCTCCCCTGCCCCGCCTGCAACGGCGACGGCTTCGTCTCCTTTGAGGATCGGCACACCGAGACCGCGAAGGAGGTCTGCCCGGTCTGCCGGGGGCACGAGACGATCCCGGCCGAGACCGGCACGGCGCACGACGCCGCGTTCGACACGTTGCGCGCCGGCCCTGTCCAAGCCCTGTTCCAGCCCGATCCCGGAACCGAGTGGACCATCACCACCGAGGCCTCTCCCAACGGCGTGTTCCTCGTCATCAGCTTCACGCTCTACGGCGCGCCCGCGACGCTGAAGCTGGCGATGGATCGGCCGGACGCGCGCACGCTGTCGGCTGGGCTTCTGGCCGCCGCCGGTGACGCGGCCGCGCGCACCGTTCCGGCAACCGAAGCGACAGAGGCGCAGGCGTGATGCGCTCTGCCCATCCCCTCACCCACGCCGCCGTCGCCCGGCAGCTTCACGCCAAGGGCTACCGAACCTCCGGCCTGCGCAGCGTCGGCTACGGCCCGCTGGCGGTCTGCCGCGCGATTGTCCGCGCCTTTGAAGGTTCGGACGTGCCCCTCGGCGCGGTGCCCGGCACCCCCGACGACTGCGCCGAGATCCGCGCCGAGCTCGCGCGCCTTGAGACCGAGACGCTGACCCCCTCCCCTTCCGAGACGAGGCACTGACATGGGACTCGCCCCGCAACCCATCCTGACCGCCTCCCCGCTCGTGGCCCGCGGGCAGTTCGGCGCCCGCGCCTACGGGCCGGGCGAGGCCGACGCGCAGCGCGAGGGCTACCGCCGGCAGATGGAACGGATCTGGGGGCGCCCGGTGCGCGCCGTGGTCGTCCTGCCGGAGCCGCAGGCGTCGCGCGCGCCGGGCACCGAGGGTGCCGCCCTCGCGGCTGCTCCACCCGCGCCCGACGCCGACGCGGAGGCGATCGCCCGCCGCGTGGCCGAGGCGCACGGCACCACGCTCGGAGCCCTGCGCGGGCCGGCCCAGACAGGACCCATCCTCATCGCCCGCCAGATCGCGATGGCGACGCTTCACGCGGAGCGTCCCGACCTGAACACGACCGCCATCGGCGCCGTCGTCGGGCGCGGGCGCAAGGCGGTTCTCCGCGCTCTGCACCTGCACGGGATCCCGCCGCGGCGGTCCGGGGCCCCAAGCCCACCGGTCCGCGCGCCGAACTCCGTCACGGGGGCGCGCGCCTGATGGCCAGCACCGAACCCCGCACCGTCCGCGGCCCCGACTACCAGGCCAGCGAGGACGACCTGATCCGCGCCCACTATCCCCGCCGTGGCGCGCAGTGGTGCTCCGACCGCCTTCCCGGCCGCACGGTCAACTCGGTCTATGGCCGGGCTCGCGCGCTCGGCGTCGCGACGGCGCGCGAGGTGGTGCGGATCACCACCACGCCCCTCATCGACGCGATGATCCAGGCGGCCTACCGCGGCGCGCGTCCGCGCGGCTTCGTCGGAGCGCTCGCCCGCAGGACTGCCCGCCCCGATTGGTGGATCCCCCGGCGCGCGGCCGAACTCGGCCTCACCCCTTCCCGCGATCAGCGCACGTGGAGCCAGGAGGAGCAGGACTACGCGGACGCTCACCCGCTCGACGCCCCCGCGGTGCTCGCCAAGAAGATGCGCGCGCACGGCTGGCACCGGACGCCCGGGGCGATCGCGTGGCGGCGCGCGCACGGTCAGGTGGAGCGCTTCGACAGCGAGCGCTTCACCGCCGCGGGCCTCGCCGAGGTGATGGGCGTCGATCCCAAGATCGTCGTCGGCTGGATCCGCAACGGCTGGCTCGCCGCGCGCACGCGCTGGCAGCCGACCAAGGATAGCCCTGGGCGCGAGGGTTTCATCATCCACGAGCGCGACGTCGCCCGCTTCATCGTCGCCCACCCGACCCGCGTCAGCCTCGCCAAGCTCGAGCCGAACAAGGTCTGGCTGATCGACCTCCTCGCCCGCCACGCGCGCCCCGCCACCACCACCGGACGCCAGGGCAGCAAGCCCGCCGAACTCGGAGCCGCCGCATGACGCAGCACCGCGACATCACCCTGCCGTGCGCCGGGTACGCGGAATGGCGCTTCCGCATCGGCCGCACGGTCGAGGGCATCGCCGCCGGCGGATCCCATCGCATCCGCCGTCGTGACGAGGACGTCACCCGCGAACTCACGGCCGCTCACCGTCTCGCGAAGCTCACCACAGAACAGGCGCCGGTCGCGGCGGCCGAAGATGCGGAGGACGTGGCGTGATCCTGCCCGACTACATGATTCGTGATCTACGCGTCGGCGAGGGCCGCCACGTGCTTGAGCCCTGGTCCGAGCGTACCGTTCAGAACGGCATGTCTTACGGCCTGTCCTGCGCAGGCTACGACATCCGCACGAAGCAGGGCGTGATCTTGCCGCCCGGCGGCTTCTCGCTGCTCTCGTCCATTGAGCATTTCCACATGCCGGACGACGTGATCGGCATCGTGCACGACAAGTCTACGTGGGCGCGTCGTGGGCTGGCCGCGCAGAACACCGTGATCGAATGCGGGTGGATCGGCTGGCTCACACTGGAAGTCAGCAATCACGGCGCTGATGTGATCGAGATATGCGAAGGTGATCCAATCGCGCAGATCCTGTTTCATCAGATGACGGCGGCGCCAGAGCAGGTTTACAGAGGCAAATACCACAACCAGGCTGATCGTCCTGTCGGCGCTCTCTCCGAGGGAGATCTGGCATGAGGACCCGCCGCCGCACCAACGCCCGCTACACCCGGGACGCTCTGGAGCGCGCCATCGCCCTGCACGACCGGGACGGCCTCACATGGCCGGAGATCGCGGCCCTGCTGGGCTACCGGCAGAACTCGCTGGAATCCACGGTCTCGCGCTTCCGCCGCGGTCTCTGGGCGCCTGCACTCAACCGCCTGGCCGAACTCGATGCCGCCATGGAGCGGCTGATCCTCGCCGAGGGCGTCGTCACTGTCCCGGCGATCGCGCGGAGCTTCGGCCTGAAGCCCTGCACGGCGCAGCGCCGCCTCGCCCGCCGCGGGCTCGATCGCGAGATGCGCGAGGATCTCGCCGCGTCCTCCCACGATCTGCGGAGAGCCGCATGACCGCCTTCCATCTCAAGTCCCCCAAGTCCTTCCGGGACATGGCGTCTTATGCACGGGCACGGGTTGGAATGGACTGGAGGCGGGGATGAGCGCTGCCGAACGCCTCATGGGCCGCGCCCGCATCGCTTACGCCGATCCGCCCTACATCGGGTGCGCGCACCTCTACCGGGACCACCCCGACTACGGCGGCGAGGTGGATCACGTCGCCCTGATCGAGCGCCTTGAGGCCGAGTTCGATGGGTGGGTGCTGCATGCCGCGGCCACGCCCGACAGCATGGCGACCTTGGCGCCACTGGTGAAGGCGACCGGCGCTCGCTGGATGACGTGGGTGAAGGGCTTCGCTGCCTACAAGCGCAACGTCTCCGTGGCCTACGCCTGGGAGCCTGTCATCGTGAAGGCGGCCCGCAAGCCGGTCGTCAGCAAGCGCCTCGTCATGCGCGATTGGGTCGAGTGCCCGATCACACTGAGACGCGGGCTGACCGGCGCGAAGCCCGAGAAGGTCTGTCACTGGGCCTTCGAGATGGTCGGCGCCCGTCCCGACGATGACCTGTCCGACCTCTTCCCCGGCACGGGCGCCGTCACCGAGGCGTGGCGGACATGGCGCGGGAAGTTCGCGCTGCCGGACGGACCGCTGTTCAACGCGGCTCGCCCCACACGGCCCGACGCCCTGACCGATCAGCGAGGCCCGGCATGACCCAAGCCCCGATCCCTGCCGGTGGAGCGGTCGAAGCGGGGGCGAACAAGCCTCAGGTCTCCGGCGAGCACTACTGGATCTGGAAGGCGAAGCTGCCCGGCATCGTGCATTGCAAGTGGTGCGGCCTGACCCGCAGCCCGGCCGCTAAGGCTCGGCGATGTGAGCCCCTTCCCGCTGCCCGCGCCCTGCCCCTAACAGAGATGGAGGACCGCACATGAGCGAGAGCGTGACCCTGGCTGCCCTTCACGCAGCGAACAAGGCTCGGCAGACGGAATGGTGCGAAGGCGGAGCCCCTGAGCCCGATCTGGCCTTTCGCGGCAACGAGCTTGCCGGCGAGACGGGCGAGGCCTGCAACGTCATCAAGAAACTGGAGCGCGAGCGCCACGGATGGCGCGGCTCACGGGCCACCCCGGATCAGCTTGCCGAAGAACTGGCCGATGTCGTGATCTGCGCCGACCTGTGCGCGGTGACGGCCGGCATCGACCTCGGCGCGGCGGTCGTCGCCAAGTTCAACGCGACCTCGGAGAAGGTCGGGCTGACGACACGACTGGAGCCCGCCGCCCTCGCCTCAACCGCCGGAGCCGGGGCGGGGGATTGGCAGCCGATCTGGACGGCGCCGAAGGACGGCGATCCGCTGGATCTCTGGGTTAAAGACCAGAATGAGTATGGCGGGGGCTATCGCGAGGCCGACGCCCGCTGGGCGCGCCCAAACCATACCTGCGGCGAGGCCGGTCACTACTGCGATAGTTGCCCGCCGAAGGGCAATCAGTGGTGCGACAACCTTGGGCGCTGGATCGAAGTAGATGATCCGGAGGAAGGCGGACGCCAGATCACGCATTGGCGTCGGCCCGCAGGCCCCGGTCAGTCTCCCGCCGTCCCGGACTCGCCCAGATCAGGGGCGGGGGACGATCTAGAACAGGCGACCGCCGACCAGATCAAGGCGGGGCTTGAGGTGTTCCAGGCCTCTCCCTCCGCCCCCGTCGAGCACGGGGTGGAGATCAGGCAAGCGATGGTTGTCGATCTCGCGTGTGCGATGCTGGACGAGGGCCCGGCAGGACAAGTCCCCATCGGGGTCGATGCTGCCTCGTTTGGTCGAGGTCAGCGCTCCGGATGGGACGCCGCTGTCTCAGAGTTCTTCCGCCGACTGTCCGCCCTCTCTCAGGGAGGTGGAGCGGGTCGATCCGAACGGGCGGTGGAGACCAGGGAGCGCGCTGGCGCCGTCTTCATCATCATCCGCACGACCGGTGAGTACTCGGACCGCTCAGAAGACCTGATCGCTGCGACCTTCGACGGCGAGGCTGCGAAGCGCTGGACCGAAGAGACGCAGAAGGTTTGCCAGACCCTGGCCGCAGAGACCAACCGCGCCTTCATCGAAGAGGGCTTTGAGGCCGAACAAGCCGCCCGCGCCGCCGCGAAGGCCCGATGCCCGGATCCGACGTTCGAGCCGTGGGGCGGCTACGCGGAGGACGTTCAGTACGGCATCCGGGAGATCAAGATTGGTCTTCCCGCCCCCGCTCAGTCGCCCAGCACCTCGGAAGAGGAGGGCTGACGATGGCTTCCTACGACGACATCAAGCGCATAGCAGCGCTGAGCTTCACCAACCACGCCATCACCGAGGCCCCGGCCCGCTCTTGGCGGCTCGGCAAACCCGGTACGAGCGTCTACGCCTTCCGCGTCACCTGGGCGCCCGGCATGGTGGCGCTCTCAGGCGACGTGGGAACGGTAGTCTACGAGATCTGGCCGGCATTCAACACGCTGGAAGGTGCGATCGACCTCGTGGCGCAGGCTGATTTTTCGTACCTCGCCAGCAAGAGCGGGGTCGATAAGGAATTTGATAGAGAGGCCACGGTCGCCGACCTGATCCGGTACGCCTACGACGGCAAGCGGCAGGGCTGTCGGGAGCGACTGTTCGCGCAGCTATGTGACGAGTACGGCGGCGACCCAGACAACGTCGTAGATCGCAAGGAAGCTGTTCGAGCTTTCCGCGATGACGACAGCCTGAGTGCTGAGCGCATCTACGGCATCACGGGTGACGCGGAAGATCTGCGCTACAGCCTGCCGCCCGGCGCCCGGTGGGCTTTTGAGGCAGTGAAGTTCTGGGCCGAGACCATGCGTACGCCCACTCCCTCTCCCGACACCATGGGGGCGAACCGTGGGTGAACTGGCCATCGCAATCCGCACCACCTACCGCGTCGATATGGGCGACGTGCTTTCGCGCGTGACGCTCAAGGCTCCGATGAAGGCGGCCCGCAAGGAGGTTCGCTTTGAGGTGCAGCACCTGATTTACGAGATGTGCGACCGGTTGTTGGACTGCCCGCCGCTCACGGAACAGTACCTCGCGTGGCACCTCTGCCGAGAAGGGATCGCCGATCCGCTGCCGGGGCATGAGCCGCCAGGATGGGAGCAGATCCTGCGCGACCGGGCGGAATTTGAAACCTCTGATCCGGAGCCCTCCCGATGAGCGAGACACAACCCGACCTCCGGGAGGCGCTGGCACGCGCTGCGACCGTTCTCATCTGTAAAGGCGCGTGCCTGATCCCGAGCATGTGCGCGATGTGCGATGCCCGGAAACAGCAGGCCATCAAGGCCCTGTCCGCGCAGATCGAACCGATCCTCGCCCAGGTCTCTGCCCTGCAAGCCGAGGTGGAGCGCCTTCAGAAGGTCGAAGGGGAGAGGGGAAGACTTGAGCGCGTGACTTCGTCACCGGGCTACTCATCTTCGACAGAGCCGCAAAGCGTCTCTGCCCTGACGGGCGAGTATCACTCGCGCGAGAGCGTCGAGATTTTGCATGGCAAGATCAAGAACGCGAGGGCCTATGCTGATCGTGAAGACTTTCTGCTGTCAACGATCTGCCCGTCATCCGAAGAAACTGATATATTATTGCGCGCGTTATCGGAATACGCGCAAGCCGCGCAAGGGACGGAAGCCCGGCAGGGCCGAGACGCTTGCAGCTCGGTTCACGACGGCCCGGTCGCCACCGCTAGTACGGCAATCAAGAACCGCAGCGAGGCCACATGAGGCCAACACAGCGTGTCTACGCCCTGACGGAGCGCATGGGCCGAATAATAGTTCGGCGCTCATTCGTTACAACCGACATCGCGCCATGTGATCGAAGCCCCGCAGGGGCCGAGACCGGGACGGGCTCGGTTCACGAGAGCACGGTGACTGGCGCAGCCAGGCAGGCGCCCTCCGACAACCCACTCACCGAGACAAAGGAGGGCTCAGAGCATGTCTGACACCCCTCTGGTCAAAGCCGTGCTCACCCTCTTGGAGGTGATGAGCGCTGAGGAGCGCTCCTCCGTTCAGCAGCACATGGACACGCTGGGCTTGCCGCTCACCGCCAAGTCCGGCTCGGTCCTACGGCTCGTTGGCGGCCTATTCCCGCCCGGGGTCGTCCTGCGTGTGCCGGATGCCATCGCGGCGTGTCAGGCTGAACGCCCTGAGACCTCGGAGAAGGAGGTCTACAACGCCCTCGGCTACCTGACCCGCCGGCACAAGATCCGGCGCGTCTCGCAGGGCGCCTACACCGCCATCGAAGCCGCGGAGCCCTCCCATGCCCGATAGCCTTCCCCCTGAAGACGAGATCGCGCGCCTGCGGGCGGAGAATGAGGAACTGAGGGCCGAACTTGAGCGGCGGGGCGGCCGGCGCTGCCCGTTCCCGGCTCTGGACATCAAACCGGAGGAACCCTGCCCGGTTTGCGGCGACCTCGGCACCTTCACCCATGAAAGCATGGACAAGCCGAACAACTGTGTGGAACGCCCGGTGCCGCGTCCCAACGCTTGGTTCGGAGGTTGCCATGCCCGATAACCCCGAGATCGCACGGCCGCGGGCGGAGACAGAGAGATTGAGCTCCATGAGGAAGATGGTGGCTCAAAAGCGCGCGAGCGTCCGTGCTTCAGAGAGCGAGGGGGATCGGCGCGCATCCGTTGCCGGACTTCTGGCTGCAGCACAGCCAACCATCAGCAGGCAGGGCACGCTCATCATGCTCGACTGCCCGGATGGGACGATCACGGATGATCTGTTCGATGCGCTGGAACTGGCATCTGGAGCGGTAGAAGCGCCCTGAACGCCGGTCTCGCCTGCAGGTTCCTCCCCAGGCGAATCCGCGCCCGAGCTTGTGCCTGGCTTGCGGGGGACTCGACTCCTTGTCCCGAATCGGTCTCATCTCTTCGCTAGCGGTGGTATGGCGTAATCTGCCGATTTACCGCTAGCGAGAAGGGCCATGAACCAGCACGTCCCCGTGGAAGGCGCCGACGCGCACTCCAACCAGATCGCGGCGGCCCATGCCCGGCTGCTCGGCGGCAAGCTGCAGGATCTCGCGGCCGGGTTCTACCCGCCTACCGCGGAAAAGACCCTGCGGCGATTCTCGGCCGGCGAGACGGCGCGCCTGCTCGGCATCACCGAGGTGCGGCTGCGGCAGCTCCCCTTCGACCGGCTGACCCCTGATCTCGAGATCGGGCCGGCCGGGCGCCGCTACTTCACCCTCGCCGAGATCCACGCGGTCCGCCGCCATCTCCACGAGATCGACCGGGTGGGGCGGGGCTACCTCCCCCACCGCGACGCGGACAAGGGCGAGCACCTGCAGGTCATCGCGCTCACGAACTTCAAGGGCGGCTCGGCCAAGACCACGCACACGGCCGGGCTCGCCCACTACCTCGCGCTTCATGGCTACCGAGTGCTGGCGATCGACGCCGACCCACAGGCCTCGCTCTCGACCCTACTCGGTGTCCGGCCCGACGACAGCGGCCCGACCATCTACGACGCGGTGCGCTACGGCGAGGGCCAGCGCCCGATGCGGGAGGTGATCCGGCCGACCTACTTCGCCGGGCTCGACCTCGCCTCGGCGAACCTCGAGCTTGAGGAGTTCGAGTTCTACGCGCCTCTGATGTCGAGCCCGGACCGGCGCCGGTCGGCGGGGGCGCCCTTCTTCGCCCGGCTCCCCGTGGCGATCGAGAGCGTCGCGGCCGACTACGACGTGGTGGTGATCGATTGCCCGCCGCGGCTGGGCTACTTCGCCATCTCGGCCCTCTGCGCGGCCACCGCCACCCTGATCACCGTCCACCCGCAGATGATCGACCTCGCGTCGATGCGGCAGTTCCTCACGATGATGAGCGACCTGATGGAGACGGTGCAGGAGGAGGGCGCCCCGCCGCCGGCCCAGGACTGGTTCCGCTACCTCGTCACCCGCTACGACCCGCAGAGCGTGCCGCAGACCTCGGTGGTCGGCATGCTGCAGGATCTGTTCGGCAGCTACGTCCTCCCGAGGGCGATGCTGCAGACCCCGGCCGTCTCGACCTCGGGCTTGGTCGGGCAGACGATCTACGAGACCCCGCTCGGCAAGGACCGCAGCGACGAGGTGAGCCGAGCCACGTACCGCCGCGCGCTCGACGCCTTGGACGATGTGAACCGTGAGATCGAGACCCTGATCCGCCGTGCCTGGGGTCGGGCATGAGCAAGAGCATTCGGGATCTGATGTCCCGCCGCGTGGCTGAGCCCGCAACGGACAGCCCGCCCTCAACGGGATCAACGACTTCACCCCCCTTACCAGGTGGTAATTCGCCCTCCCCTCGCCGCACCGGTGCAGCCCGCTCGTTCGGCGCCGCGTGGCAGGCGCAGGAACAGGCTCGGGCCGTAGCCGACGCCGAGCGCGACGGCAGCGTGGTCGAGCTCGATCCGGAGATCTGCGATCCTTCAGCTATCGCGGACCGGGTGCCCGACACCACGGACGCCGCCTTCGACGCTTTCGTGGAGCAGATCCGGGAGGAGGGCCAGCGCAGTCCGGCCCTGGTGCGGCCGAAACCCGGCGAGCCCGGGCGCTACGAAATCGCCTATGGGCGTCGGCGGCGCCGGGCCGCGCAGATCCTCGGCCGGCCGCTGCGCGCCATCGTGCGCCCGCTCAGCGACACGGAGCTCGTTATCGCGCAGGGATCGGAGAACCTCGCCCGCGCCGACCTCAGCTACATCGAGCGCGCGCACTTCGCGCGGAACATGGTCCAGGCCGGCGTGGCGCGCGAGACGATCGCGAAGGCAATGGGCACGCAGGCGACCCACCTCTCCAGCTTGCTCACGGTCGCCGACGCGATCCCCGCCCCCGTGCTCGCCACCATCGGCCCGGCACCGAAGATCGGCCGGCCGAACTGGCTCACGCTCGCCGACCGGATCAAGACCGCGAGCCCAGAGCAGATCGACACCGCCATCGCCTCCCCCGACCTCGCCGGCAAAGCATCGGACGAGCGGTTCGCCGTGGTGTTGGCCGCGCTCACCGTGGTGCCGAAGCCAAAGGCGAAGCCGAGAGCCGAGACGCTGAAGGACCCCAAGGGCCGGAAGTACGCGCGCGTCGAGCGCAGCGCGACCGGCCTCCGCGTGACGGTTGAGGAGGCTGCCGAGCCCGGCTTCGGCGACTACCTCGCCCAGCGCATCCCCGAGATCCTGGCCGCCTACCGGGCGAGCAAGGGCTAACCCCGCCGATCCACCATCGAACTGAAAGGAGACGAGGACACCGCAAAAAGAAAGGGCCCACCGAACCGAAGTCCGGCAGACCCTCTCTATCGTCTGGACAACGACAGAGAATCACATCTCCCGGCACATCGCAAGGCTGAACCCCGCCGACCACGCGTAATCGCGTGACGGCGAACGCCCGATCTTGGCCCGGTGCTCGACCTGAGCATGACCCTCCACATCACGACGCCCTTCGGGCGGCGATCGCTGACGGCTGCG